>JBAXHT010000002.1:300000-493608 GCA_037138755.1 Armatimonadota bacterium
CAGTCGGGGTTGGGAAGTCTATTCGCCGCTCAGATCGCAGGAGCAGATTCCTTCGCAAAGGGCACGGCACCTCACATAACCGGAATCACGGCGGAAGCGCACGACGTCACAATTCAGCTGTCCAAACCGGATACCGCATTTGCCGACAAACTCAAGAATCGAGCCTTCGGAGTCGTCAATCACGACGTTGTCAAACTGAACGAGCCAATCAAGGATTGGAAGCCAGGGTATGGCCTTGGCAGATGGTCGCTCAAATCGTTCGAACCTGGTCGAGAGTGGGTTATCGCCAAAGGTGCGGAGACGATCAAGTTCCAATTCGTAGGCGACTCGGCGTCTCGGAAGACGCAGTTTGATGTTGACAAAGCCGACCAGGCAATGTTTGCCGCCCACGAGATTCCTGTCGTCAAGGGGCACCCGATGTTAACCAAAGGCGGACCGACCACGCTGGTTTATCTCCAGTTCAATCAGAAGATCGCACCATTCAATGATCGGGCGAACCGACTAGCAATTATCTCCAATTTGGAAACGGGAGGTCTTGGGTCGATTCTTGACAACAAGGTCGATCCCCCGGCCGGATTCGGAACGCTCAGTAGCCTCGGCAAAAGCGTCACTGGCTTCAAAGCAACTCAGCCCAAGCCGTTTGAGTTCGAGTTGGTCTACGCCGACATCGGTCACTCGAACCCGGTAGTCGAAGTTCTGATCACGCAGATGCGAAAGTTCGGCATCAAAGCAAGCGCGAAGCCGATGACTTCGGGTGGCTTGATCGCCGCCAATAATCGCGGCGAGCTGGCTTGCTTATTCACCGGCTGGCAACCCGACTTTCCGGGCCCCCTCAATACGGTTCCCTATCTCTTTCATTCCAAATCACCGGAGAACCACTCCGGTTTCGCGGACCCGCAGGCCGACAAGTACATTGAGCTAGCTCAAACTGGAACAGACCCGGAGGCGAACATCGCGAGGGCCCTCGATATCATTCACCAGAACATTCCGGGAGTTCCGCTTTATGTTCAGCGTGACCTAGTTTTGAAGCGACGCGAGCCGCCTGAAGTGTTTTAGCGGGCCTAGGCAATGCCGATAGGGACGACATGATAGTAATCGGCTCATTTGGGAGAGATCGGCAATCAAAGTCATAGCGCACATTGCACTGCGCCCTCGAAACTCGGCCCAAGGTGCTTGAACGTAATGATTCAGATTCAAAAATGACGAACCTGGTGTTCAACAGAGACCAGCGTAGGTGGATCGTCAGAATTGTAAAATGATGCCAACCTGAACACCGTCAGCATCATTGTCATGCGACGAGCTTTCACCTTGATCGAACTTCTTGTGGTCATCGCCATCATCGCGATCCTCGCTGCAATCCTCTTCCCCGTCTTCGCCCAGGCGAAGCTGGCGGCAAAGAAGACGACGAGTATCAGCAACATGAAGCAGGTTGCGCTCGGAACCCAACTCTACATTGGGGATTTTGATGACGTGATGCCTCCTCTACGTTGGTACAACCCCGCTGATCTCTCCATTCCCAGCACATACGGGTTCTACTTCTATCCAGTGCTTTTGCAGCCCTATACCAAGAGCACAGAGCTGTTTTTGGACCCCAACGACCGCGGCGATGATTCGGCAATGCACTACACCGGTTGCCCGGGAGCCGCGCGGTTCGACAAGACGGGCTGTGCTTATTGGTACCTCACCGGAGCGTTTCCGAGCTATGGCTACAACCGGCGGTACATGAACACTTCGCTTCCAGGTGCCTTCGGTGCACTGACTTACTTTGGAGTTTCGGCGACCTCGCTTGGTTCGCCGGCACAAACCGTCGTCTTTGCCGAGGCTACCGGAAAGGATCTCGTTTCACCGGGTCAGCCGATTGTTCGGCAACCGGTCGGATACCACCGAGTGGATGCCCCTTCATTCTGGATTCCAGCGTCCGCCGCAGATCCCGCGGCGGTGGGCGTGGATGCACGAACCCAAGGTCAGCTTTGGGGGCGATACGACGCGAAGAAGGTGATCGTCAACTGGCTGGACGGTCATACAAAGTATGTTCCGATTGATTCCTTGGTTGGGCAAGGAGCGACCGTACAGGAGCGAGACAGGTTCTGGAACGGGATCGGGAACTGAGGTTTCAGTCTTCAGCCCTCAGCTTTCAGCAATAGACTGAGGGCTGAGGGCTGAGAGCTGACGGCTGATCCTACTTACCCAAAATCTTGAGCTTCGGAGCCTCGCCCTTCTTACCACCGACAGTGACTTGGTTTTTAACAGAGAAGCTGTCACCGATCTTGTGCTCTTTCTCGAACTTCCCTTCGACTTCGACTTTGTCGCCGTCTTTGGGTTCTTTGTCGAGCTTGCCTCGACCATAGACTGAGATCTTCTCCTTGCCGTCTTTCAAGTCGAAGACGTAGTAGTCGTTGCCAGCTTTGCTGGTTTTGGCTTTGAACTTATCGACAGTTCCGGTGACTTTGACAGTCTTTTTGTCGAATTCATCGGCCTTTTTGACGAGGTCAGCGACTTTCGCGGCGTCTGCGGCGAAGGCAACGACCACGAGTCCAGCGAGGATGAGAGAGAGGGTGCGTTTCATTTTCTTAGAACTCCAGCAAGGCATGGACGGGTTTGCCGCCTAATGCGGTTCGCCCGTCCAAAAATGTTAAATCAATCATAAAGCCGAAACCGGCAACTTCGCCTCCAAGGCGCTCAACGAGTCGCTGCGCTGCGGCGGCAGTTCCGCCAGTGGCAAGCAGGTCATCGATGATGTACGCCTTCTGACCGGGCTGAATGGCATCGGTGTGCATTTCGACCGTGTTCGTGCCGTACTCCAGCGCATACTCTTCAGTGATTCGCTCGTAGGGGAGTTTGCCGAGCTTGCGAACCATCGCGAACGGGAGCTTGGCCTGGAGGGCAATCGGGGTTCCGAACACGAAACCGCGACTCTCGATACCGACGATCACATCCGCTCCGCTTTCGAGAGCTTTTGCCGTCATAAGGTCAATGACTTCCTGGAAAGCCGCCGGATCTTCGAGAACGGGAGTGATGTCTTTGAAGAGGATTCCAGGTTTCGGAAAATCAGGTACATCGCGGATCAGCGACGCGGCGAGGAGCTCAGCCATATTTACGATAGAATACCTAGCACCTTCATGTGCTCGGTGTACTATGCCAATCTGACCGCCGAAAAGCTCCAGCGTGAGCTTCCATTTTCGGTGCTTGAAGGATACTCGCCGAGGCTAAACCGGGGGATTGTCCGCCCGACAGACTGGGTGGAGGCGATTTGTATGGCGGGGGTTTTACAGCCGATGCGATGGGGATTTTCGCCTTCATGGAGCCAGGAAGACTGGAAGGCAAAGCTCATCAACATTCGCTCGGAGACAGTCGAAGAGAAGCCGATGTTCAAGGCGGCTTTTCGGGGGCGACGGGCCGTGTTACCGGTCAGTGGGTACTTTGAGTGGGTTGAGGAGGAGGTTGAAATTCCGAATCCCCAGGGAAGCCTCTTCGGCGAAAAGCCGCAAACCAAGAGCGAACAGCGCAAATACGCCTTGGTCGTCCGCGGCCACGATCCGTTCTTTTTTCCTGCCTTGTTCGAAGACTATCTGGACCCGAACGGGTCCGAAATTCGAACTGTCGGTCTCCTGACGTGTGAGCCGAACGGATTTACGCGGAAGTTTCACACTCGGATGCCGGTGGTCCTGACCGGCGAGCAAGCATCGGAGTGGCTAGACCGTGGCTCTTCGAACCTGTTGGGACCGCCGCCGTTTGCGGCAATGGACGCGATTTCAATTGTTAAGTGAATGTAAATCTTTCAGCTTCTTAACGCAATCTTTACTTAAGAGTCTTAACATTGACTCATGCGAAGAGCGTTCACTTTGATCGAACTCCTTGTGGTAATTGCAATCATTGCGATTCTTGCCGCGATCCTATTCCCCGTTTTTGCTCAGGCCAAGGAAGCCGCAAAGAAGACTAGTTGTCTCAGCAACAACAAGCAGATGGCGACTGCTTCGTACATGTACGCGGCGGACGCAGACGATATTCTCATGCAAACAAGCTGGGAAGGAACGATCACTCCAAACCCGATCAACCCCGGTGATAAGTTCCAGATTCATTGGACCTACAATATTCAGCCTTACATGAAGAACATGCAAATGCTGGTGTGCCCCTCCGACACGGATGCTCAGGTTCCAAAATTCCCTTGCGATGGTGTCACCAAGGTTCTTGGACAGCTGAGCGGAGGAGTGATGACCTGCGACTGGATGGCTCCGAAGTACAGCTACATTCCAAACTATAACCTGATCCCAGCCCACGACTGGCTTCCCGTCTCAATGACTTCGTTCGATCAACCAGCCAATCTAATCATCTTCGCTGAGCGACGAAACAAGCTAAAGAACGGCACTCTCATGGGTCAACATAAAGGAACTTCCGGGTTCAACCCATCTCAGCCTTGTCCGAACTGGTCGATCGTCTCGTTCACTGCTCTGACAGGAAGTCCTAGCACGGGAACATATTCCTACTGGACTCAGGCTCAAGCTGCAAACAATCTCCTTGTCGATACAAACGATAAGCGAGATATTGACCGCGTTGCCTTTGATCGGCACACCGAAGGTAGCAACTATTCGTACGCAGACGGTCACGCAAAGTACATGAAGATTGGCAAGGTTCTTGACCCGGCGGCCTATCAGTTCGGCGAGAAGTGGTACCCAACCCCGATGCCAGGTGGCGCAGTCTGTCCATAATGATCGCACTTCTACTTGCCCTTACGCAGGTAACGAACACTCGAGTCGCATGGCTCGGGTGTAATCGTTTGGATGCTAAGGATTGGGAATCCCAAAAAGCCGAGAATCCTTCATCCGCGAATCTCGTTCAACTGCGCCAATCTCTCTCTGATCTCGACAACTTGTCTCCTCGGCCGTCGGTGGTCTTTATTGCTGGAGACTTTGTAAACGGCTACGCTGATGATGATGGCACGACGCTTCGGGAGCAACTTGCCGCTTGGAAGGAAGAAGTTCTCAAATCGTCATTGTCGCGCCACGCCAAGATCATTGTCGTTCCGGGCAATCACGAGGTCAACAAAAAGGTCGGCGACAATCGAATGCCGAACTGGGAGACAACCCCGATTTGGAACACATGGCTCAAAAGCTCACCGTTTTGGGACGGCGTTGTACCAGGGCCTACTCCCGATAACGATGTTGCCGACGAGCTGGCAGACGATCAGTCACTGCTCAATGGAACGCTCACGGTTGGTGTTGCTAAGTTCATTCTGGTGAACACAGACTGCAACAAGAAGTCGCAGAAGGAGAAGCCTGAGGTCGGATTGGTGGCAACTTCCTGGGTTGCGAGTCAGCTTGGAATTGCACAAGCAGATCAGTCCGTCAAAGCGATCTTTGCGATTGGCCACAAAAACTTGTTGCAAAACGGCGTCGGTGACGCACCGGTAGCCGAGAAGGACGCCAAAGTGCTGCAAACAAGCATGGAAGGTACGGCAAAGTTTAAGGGCTTTCTCTGCTCTCACGTCCATGCCTGGCACAAGCACTCGTTCGGCGACGCTAAGTGGCAGATCATCGAAGGACGCGGCGGAAGCAAGTTGGAGAAAGATTGGAAACCCGAGGAGGGGCGGACGTTTGGCTTCACGGTTCTGGACATCGCGAATGATGGGCAGACGACAGCCACACGATTCGACCGACCCGTACCGACGGGAAACTACTTTGACGGTCCAGCTACACCGGCGAAGCCAAGCGTCAGTTGGAAGCTATAGCGCCTCGGTCCCAGTCATCGCTTTGATCGAAGCTTGCTGAGCAAGTCTTCCCGCGATTTGCTTCAACGCGTCGGCTTGGGCTGACTGCGGGTAGGCAACGACGGCAGGAATCCCCTGATCTCCAGCTTGCGATACTTGAGGGTCGAAGGGGACGGAGCCCAGGTAAGGAACCTTGAGCTGGGCGGCGAGGTCTTCACCAGAAAGGCCCGAGAACATTCTAGTCTCTGCACCGGTGATGGGGTCGATCAGAACTCCCATATTCTCAACGACACCCAAAATTGGCGAATTGAGCCGCTTGAAAAGTTGGACCGCCTTCCCTGCGATATTTGCCGCAACGTTGTGTGGAGTCGAAACAATCACTACGCCGGTAAGTGGAACAAGCTGCGCCAGAGACATCGGTGCATCACCCGTTCCAGGGGGAAGGTCAACCAGCAAGTAGTCAAGAGTTCCCCAGTTGACATCGGCAAGCAACTGCCGCACGGTTCCGGCAACCATCGGCCCACGCCACAGCACAGCTTGGTCATCATCCAGAAGGTATCCGATCGACATCGTGTGGACTCCAAATCGGAAGACCGGAACGATTTTCTGCCCTTCAGTAAACGGCTTCTCGTTTTGCGCGCCAAGAAGCAAAGGAACCGAAGGTCCATAGACGTCGGCATCGAGAATTCCCACGCGAGCACCCTTTTGCGCCAACGCCACGGCAAGGTTTACGGTAACAGTGCTCTTGCCAACTCCGCCCTTGCCAGAGGCAATCGCGATCACATTAGCAACTTCCGGAAGCAGATCTTGAGCTTCGCCTGGCCTCGCTCGGACCGTGGCGGTCATTTCGATTTCAACCTCTGAGACTCCCTCCAGACCCCGGACGGCTTCGTCAGCCTGTGCCTTGAGTTCCTCTTTAACCGGGCAAGCCGGAGTCGTGAGGTTGATGGTGAACGAAACATTGCCTCCCTCAATCACGACGTTTTTGACAAACCCGAGCGTCACGATGTCGCGGTGCAGGTCGGGATCCATCACGACTTTGAGGGCGTCAAGAACTAAGGACTCAGAAAGGGGCATTGGTTTAAGGGTACCAGCCAAGCTATGTGCTGATCGCTTGGATCTCATAATCATCATAGGCATCCACGACTGTAACGAGTGGGGTACACCTTAAGCGTGCCAAGCCACATTGCGATAGTCGGAGCGACGGGTGCCGTCGGGGCCGAATTTTTGAACTTGTTCCAAACTCGAAAGTTTCCTGTCGACTCGTTGAAGTTGCTGGCATCGGCCCGCTCGGCTGGAAAAAAACTGAAATTTGGGACTCAAGAAATCGCGATTGAAGAAGCGACTACAGACTCCTTTAGCGGAGTTGACGTTGCCTTCTTCTCCGCTGGAGCGACACGGTCCAAAGAACTGATCCCCGCCGCTCTAGCCGCAGGCGCCCTTGTCATTGACAATTCAAGCGCATTCCGAATGGATCCCGAAGTTCCCCTGGTGGTCCCCGAGGTGAACTCCTCGGAAAT
The DNA here is from genome assembly GCA_037138755.1 of Armatimonadota bacterium. Lineage (NCBI taxonomy): Bacteria > Bacillati > Armatimonadota > Armatimonadota bacterium. The sequence goes on from JBAXHT010000002.1 coordinate 307,225, forward strand.
GCTCCCGACAAGTCGCCTGATCAGTGTCCCCAACTGCACCGCAATTCTGCTCTGTGTTGCCATCAACTCCCTCCGCACTCTGGGAAAGATGGAGAGGCTGATCGTAAGCACTTACCAAAGCGCAAGCGGAGGCGGTGCGGCAATGATGCACCAACTTGAGCAAGAAACCCGTGCGCTCTTGGCGGATGAAGAGCTCCCGGCCAGCAAGCTAAACCACCGCTACGCTTTCAATCTATTTAGCCATAACACCGCAATCGGAGAAGACGGCTACAACGAGGAGGAGTCAAAAGTGATCGAGGAGACTCGAAAGATTCTGGGAATGCCGTCGCTCAAAATCAACGTGACGTGCGTTCGCGTGCCTGTCCTTCGGGCGCACACCGAAACTGTCACGATCGAGTTTGATGGTCCCGCTCCGTCGGTCGAAGCCGCGAGATCTGCATTATCGAACGCACCTGGAGTTCGACTGGTGGATGATCGCCAAAAAAATATCTTTCCGACTCCTTTGGATGCCAGCGGTCGAGGTGACGTCTTGGTGGGACGAGTGCGACAAGATTTGTCGAATCCAAATGCCCTCTCGCTCATGCTCTCCGGTGACCAGCTCCTGAAAGGTGCCGCGTTGAACGCGGTTCAGATCGCCGAGCTTGCCCTTAGCTTGAAGTAGCCAAAGACACAAAAAAACGTGAGCAACCTATGGTTGCCCACGTTTTGTACCAAAAGCCGACTTAGCGTCGATTGCGTCGGCTTCCGAACGAGAAGTGGAACGGTTGACCACCAATCGAACGGCCCTGCGAGTTGGTGAAGTAAGTGGTGAACCCAAGATTTGTTCCGGCCACCAGGCGCGTGGAGGACGATCCATCGGCGTTCATGACGTACAACCCGCTATCACTTGCATTGCCAGTGAAATTGATGAACGACACTTTGCTCTCAGTTTCGTTAACACCGAACCCACTCTCAAACACGAGATCAGTTGAGGTGACACGGGTCGCAGTACCACTAGGGTGAGTGACTGTATAAAGTTCAGTCTGGGTGCCTCCACCGCCGCCCGAGACGGGCTGCTGGCTAGCGAAGTAGACCTTCGTTCCAGCTCGGTTCCAGCTAGGGGTAAATGCTTCGGTGTTCAGCGTCGTCAAAGCGGCAACACCTGCTCCGGTCGTGTAGTTGATCGAGTACAGGTCAGAACTAGTTCCTGAAGGGTTGTCCTTGCTGTAAACCACGATCCGCTTGCCGGAATCTGGGCAGACGGCAAAGTCTCCACCATTGTCCAAAATCGTCTCCGTTCCGCCTGATGCCGAAACGACGAACAGCTTATAGTTGGCGTCTCCCGGTCGAACTGCGCTAAAGAGGACGTAGGCTCCGTCGGGGCTGAACTGGACGTCCAGGACGTCATCAAAGACGGTTGAAGTTAGCTGCGTGGAAGTCGCCGGATCGAGAGCAGAGTTACCCTTGTAAAGGCGCATCTGAGTTGTGGTGGCGTTAACAATATTCACGAACGCGAACTGGTTCGTCGTGTTCGGATTTGCCGCAACCGCCTTCGTAGTGTCTCCGCTAAACGATGCAAGAACGGTCTCATTGGTGCCATCCTCCTTGATCGACTTTAGGAATACACCGGTGCCATCCAATTGAGTAAAGAGAATCGCGTTGGAGGGAAGCGACCCTGCTGTGCCGCCTGCCGTAGAGGCTGTCGTTGCAGTCGTAGCTGTGGTTGCCGTCGTGGCGGTGGTTGCTGTGGTTGCCGTGGTTGCCGTGGTTGCCGTGGTTGCCGTCGTTGCGGTCGTGGCTGTGGTCGCGGTTGTGGCCGTTGTCGCAGTCGTTGCAGTGGTCGCAGTTGTAGCAGTAGTAGCCGTCGTTGCGGTCGTTCCGGTGGTTGTTCCGCCGCCGCCACCGCCGCCGCAGGCGATCAACACTATCGAGCCGGCGACTGCCGAGATTGCTACCAAATTAGATTTGCGTTTCATCACAAAGAATGCCCCTAAAAGCCGTAGGGCTACTTTACAGCATTTCCGGCGTTTTTTGCCTACTTCGGAGCGATAATCTGCCCGTAAAGTTCGGGGCGACGGGATTCCAAGATCGTCGTCTCGTGCTTGCCAGGAACAGTGATGTTTCGCTTGTTCCTGGCCAGATCAAGATCGAAGTCAGCAACTAAGACTTTCGCGTCATTTCCCACGGCTTGATCAAGCAATTGTCCGCCCGGAGCGATCAGCTTACTCTTGCCGATGAACGAGTAACCGTTCTCTGTACCGATGCGGTTGGCAGTCATCACGAAGACTTTGTTCTCTACTGCGCGAGCGATACACAAGTTGTCGGCTGAGATATCGGCACCGGTGGGCCAGTTGGTGGGAATTGCGATGATGTCGGCTCCCTTGAGCCCAAGTGTTCGCGCGGCCTCAGGATGACGAACGTCGAAACAGATCAGAACTCCGATTCTACCAACGCTCGTGTCAAAGACATCCAAAGCATCGCCGGGGCAAACAAAGTTGTCGTAACCAAGCTCGGGCAAGTGAGTCTTTCGGTAGTAAACGGCTTCTCGGTCAGAATCGAAAAGCGCGGCGGTATTATGAAGTCCCTTCTCGGCAAAGCCGACGACGACGACCATCTTTGCTTCGGCTGCAGCGCGCTGAATCGGGGCCAGCGAGCTCAACTCCATCCCGATCTGCACGGCTTCCTCTCGAGTGGAAACGCAATACCCCGTGAGAACACATTCGGGAAAAACCGCGAGCTGCACACCACTTTCGGAAAGAGAATTAATTTGCTCAACAACCCGAGCGATGTTTTCGCTCGGATTGTTGAAAGCGACGTCCATCTGGACGCTGGCGACGCGAACGGTCATTTAGACCGCCGCGACTGCGATGACGTTACTGATGCAAAGGAACAAGGTCTCGGAGTCCTTTTTCACTTTCAAGAACTGAGCGTCTGCAGCCTCCAGCACTCCTCGGTGCTGGGCAACGTTTGCTCCGGTCTCGACGTGAACCACAACCTTTTTGCCAACCAATTCTTGAACGATCATTGCTCTGATTATCCCCTACTTTCCATACAGCGTGACGCCGAGGCTCTTGAGCTCCGTTGCCGCTTGGATGACCCGAGCTTTCATGCCCGCTTCGGCCTTCTTCATGTACGATCTCGGATCGTAGACCTTTTTGTCACCCATCTCACCGTCGATTCGCAGGAGGCCGTCGTAGTTCTTCATCACATGGTCGACCACTGGACGTGAGTAGTGGTATTGGCAGTCGGTATCAACATTCATCTTGACCACCCCATATTCGAGAGTGGCGTGAATGTCGCTAAGCTCCGAGCCGCTTCCGCCGTGGAAAACGAGGTCAGCAATGGCGTTGTACTTCGCCCGAATCGCGTCGTTTCCGTTCTTGAGAATCATCGGATCGAGCTTGACGTTGCCTGGCTTATAGACGCCATGGACGTTTCCAAACGTCGCCGCCAACGTGAACTTGCCGAGCGCATGGAGGTGCTCATAAACCATCACCATGTCTTCTGGAGTGGTGTACAGCTTGCTGTGGTCGGCGCTCGAGTTATCGATTCCGTCCTCTTCTCCACCAACCAGTCCAGCCTCAACTTCTAGAACGATTCCCATCGGACCCATGAGCTTCAGGAGCTCAACCGAAGTCTTCATGTTCTCGACCATCGAAAGTTCCGAACCGTCGAACATGTGTCCGTTGAACAGCGGTACTTGTCCCGCATCGACCCGCCGCTGGCTCTCCGCGATCAGCGGACGAACGAACTTGTCGACCTTATCTGGGACGCAGTGGTCTGTTGTGAGTGCGACGTAGCAAGGCAGGTCCGCCGCCACCCGGTGGGTGTACTCGGCAAGAGCGATTGCTCCTGTCGACATCGACTTGATCGGACCACTCGCAAACTCCGAACCGCCAGTGCTGAACTGGATGATGCCGTCCGTCTTTGTCTCGGCAAACGCTGCCAGAGCGGCGTTCAGCGTGGAGCTAGAAGTGACATTGATGGAAGCCAATGCATAGTTCCCCTTCTGAGCTTCGTCGAGCATTCGGTGAAATGTTGGCGCGTCTGGTACCGGCATAATATCTATGTTATCCGATGAAGCGACTTATTCCCTTGCTCGCCTTATTGCCGCTCGTCGTTTCAATTGATCAGTCACGCTATTTCGTCTATCCGTGTCTCTTGCTTCTGGCGTTACTTTCACTGCGATTGGGCCTAGCAATGTCTTCCCGTAGAGAGGTCATGTACGTACCGATGCTGCTATTCCTGGTATCGCCTGCCGCACTCATGTGGGCTCTGAGTGAGCGGCGTGAGGGCCGAGACGTTTGGCCTCCGCTCGTAGCCATCGAGCTTGGACTAAGCGCACTGGGAACACTCTGGCTCCTGAACTCGGGCCGGATCAGCAATCGCCACGTCCCCTTTATGCTGGCAGCCGTGCTCTTGTGGTGCCTTTCCTTTGTGAGCGGTTCCTCGGGAGGCGCGGACCACATGCTCCCCTACTATTCCGTATTCGGCTTGAGTGCGGAGCAAACCTTAACTCTGATTCTCTGGAGTCGCAAACTCGTCCATGTCGTCTTCTACTCGACTATGGCAAACCTGTGGTATGCCTACTTTATTCGAACTAACTACGTCGACTGGACTGCCTCAGACAGGCATGATCAAAAAGATCGCGACCAACAAACGTTGCCCCAAGACGAGCGAAGGCCAGCGGTGCAAGTAGCGCTCGAACTCACCGCAATCGTAGCAATCTGCGATGAATGGCGACAGAACATGATGCCGAACCGAGAAGGATCGTATCGAGATGTACTGCTCGACCTTGGTGCAGCCACAATATGGCTCTGGTGGCGTTATCTCAGAACGAATTCAGCCAAGCAAGAAGCTCCAAGTTCTGACTCTCAAACATAAAACCGAGTGGATCCTCTTCTTGATTGATCCATCTTAGAGCCTGAAACTTATACTTATCGGGCTGGATGTCAACACCTGGTCCTAGACGGAAGGTCGGTATCAGCATCCCCATCTCTTCGCCCCCCAACGGCTTACCGCAAACGATCACCGCATCTGCTTTGTCCAAAACCAAATCCCTGTCCAGCTTGAACACTTGGTACCTTAGCTCGCGCTCTTTGAGGAAGAAGCGAAGCACGCGGCACATCACATCACACGCCTCCTCGTTGTCATCCCAACACCGGATTTCTATCGGGCGGTCAGCAAAGAAGTTTGCCAATGTTGCCGAAATCTTCGGAGCTACCTCAACATCTCCAAATCCCAAAATCGCTAACCGCTGAATCACCGCGAGAATTCTACAGTAAGATTAAGCCCGTGGACGATTTCGATTTCGGGTTCGAGCCGACGGAGCTCTCAACATCCGCGATCAGCTTCAATTTTCTTCCTTCCGGACGAATCAACAGCCTCTGGCTGAACGAATCTAATGGACCATTCTCATCCGATGTCCAGTTTGTCACCGGGCCTGTCGTCATGGCCGATGAAACGACGGATGATTACCTTCCTGGCACCGTGCTGCTGGGGGCCCGAACCAGCCCGGACGAACCTTGGATGGTGAGCCGAAACTCCACTGCAACCGTTAGAAGCGAAGAGAGCAATGTCGAAGTCGACTACGACTTCCCCCTGCTTCCCGAACTCGCCGTTACCGGCAATTTTTATGAATCCGACGAACAGCCGGGAGTTGTGATTTGGGATCTCGTCATCAAGAATAAGAGTCGGAAGAGCATCGAAATCGGGGAACTGGGCTTCCCATTCGCCTTCCTCAACACCCTGGACGGCTTTCCGCTGAACGACGAGGGCATGAACTCGCTACTCACCGAGAGAATGGTGCTCCAGCACCATATCGGCGGAGCTGGTAGCTATCTCGCCGCTCGTCGCATGTGCGGAGATTCGCCAGGCCTGCTGGTTTATCCTGGTATCGGAACGTCTTGGGAGTTCCATCATTCCGCTCCGATGTCGCTTCGGGTGAGCCCGGGCTGGTCGGGTGTGCCAATCGTTTATGTCCACAGTCGAGCCACGGCGGATCGCGAGGGTTGGGCCGATTGGTTCTATGGGCATAGTAGCCTTGTGTTGGAACCCAAAGAGGAGCAGCGTTACCAGATCTGCTTTGCCCCGATCATGGGTCGGCACGGATTCGAAATTCCTCTCGCGTTGGCGGAGTACAAGATTCCGACATTCCGACTGAGCCAAGGCGCGATCGCCCCGATTGATACCCAGAACTACATCGAGATCGCTGGCACTCGCCCTGCACAATTTGTTCCTGAGGCAGACGATGCAGAAATTGAGTCGGAGAGCGATGAGCACGGAGGAATTTTCGCGGTGTCTCGCCGACAGTCGGGTCCTCTTCGGGTTCTCGTAGAGGACATGGATGGTCGCGAATCCTGGTGCCATCTCTTCTTTGTCCGGCCGTTGGCCGAGTTGATTGAGGCACGAGCGCAGTGGATTTTTGATAACCAGTTGATCCGGAACGGTACGTTCGAGCATGGCATTTTGCCCGCGGACAACAAGGAAAATGCCCCAGAACTTGACTGCTTCCAAACCCCCTGGGGGATCGTTGGCTCACTCGCTGATGCGACCTTCTTGGTCGAGAAGAACATTGTCTACATGGATCCCGAACAAGTCATCGCGATCGACCGATATGTAGAAGATTTCTTGCTCAAAGTTTTCCATAAACCTTTGCAGAATACGTTTGCCTCGGTTTGCCCGCCAGCCGCGGGAGCCATTGCCTACGACGCCTCTCGGGCGCAAAATTACGTCCATGCAATCCGGTTGTATGAAGCGGTTTCTCGGCTTGCGCGCCACGCGAAGCTGACCCGAGACGAGCAAGGCTACATGGATCTTGCCAACGGCCTGATCGAGGGCTTGCTCAAGTTCGCAGATCGTGAGGGGCTATACTCCACGGCTCTGTTCGGTGCTTCCGATCTGATTAATGAGCCGGCTTGGAAGGAACTCCGGGATAAGTATTTGGAGCAGTACCGCTTGCCATTCTGGGTTGGTCGACACTTCTCGCTAACGACTTTAGACGAAGTCGCCGCGATCGCTGATCAGACTCACGCCATTTCCGCGACAGGCTCTGTGGAGCAGCTTTTGCTTACTCACCGATCAACCGCGCCGAACTGGTGGTCCTACGGAACGGAAGCGCGTCCTTTGGTTGATTATGAGCTGCACCCCGAGCTCAGCGACTATGGCGCGATGTACCCTTCATACACCTCAACATCCCTCTCTCACACCTTGCTTAGCTGGCTGAACCGTGACTACACGCGCCTGGATGAGCCATCTTTGAGGCTCGCTTTTGGTGGTCTGATGGCACCCTGGGCCATGGTTCGGGAGGATGGAGCCGCAAGCATGGGCTTCTGCCCTGATATGGCGTCCTCGCAGCGCGGGCTTTCGACGAGGACGGGCGACATCGGGTTCGCGTTGGCCGAATTCATTCGACGTGCAACGGTCTGGGTCCTGCCTTCGGCAGAACGAGGTTTTATCACATTCGGGGGGAACGTCGAAGCGTATCCCCGCGAGGGTAAACCCTGTCTTCGAATCGTTCCTTGGGATGGTGTCGGGCGCCGAGTAGTGATTCGACACATGAACGTTGAAATCACCGTTGAAGGAGCCAAAATAGACTCCCTCGAACTCAACGCCGACCTGCGATGGATGCTGATTACTCTCGACAATCCGAACGAAGCGGTACGGCGAGAAGCCACGATCCGGATAGAGGGCCTATGGGGCACAGCGTTTAGTTGCTCAGATGGAGCAGCTTCAATGGAGGGATCCGCCCTTGTGATCAGGCTGGCCGTTGAAGGTGCTCGGCTCCGAGAGATTGAAGTGAAACCTGTACAGTAACTTGTACAAGTTGTGGTACAACTTGATCATGAAGCCGATGACCTACTCTCAGTTTAGAGAGAACATGAAGAAGTCGATGGACATGGTCTGCGAAAGCCGAGAGCCTCTGACTGTTACCCGTCGCGACGCGGACCCTGTGGTCGTGATGTCGCTAGAAGAGTATTCGTCGATCATGGAGACGTTCTATTTGATGCGCTCCCCGAAGAACGCAGAACACCTACTTGCGGCGAAAGCAAGACTGGAAGCTGGGGAAGGCTTAGTGGTTGATCTCGATCTATGAGGCAACTCATCTTCGACCCGGTTGCCTGGGAGCACTACCTTGAGTGGCAGCGAGTCGACAAAAAGATGACTAATCAGATCAATATGCTCATTCTTGAATGCATGCGATCGCCTTTCGTTGGGAGAGGTCAACCAGAGCAACTCCGCCATGAGTTGAGCGGACTCTGGTCTCGTCGAATAAACATCGAACATCGGCTGGTGTACCGTGTGACAGAAAATGCGATTGAGATTGCGAGCTGTCGCTACCACTACTAACAACAAGCCCTGCCCATCCGCCAGGATGAGCAGGGCCTCGAAGTGAGCCTGAGCTTACTTCTCGCGAATCGGAAGACCCATGGCCTTCAGGAACACATGCGCTTCCTCGTCGGTCTTGGCGGTTGTGCAGAACACAATGTCCATTCCTCGGATTCGGTCGAACGTGTCGTAAGGGATCTCAGGAAAAACGAGCTGTTCTTTAAGACCAATCGCGTAGTTTCCGCGTCCGTCAAACGACTTGGCAGAGAGACCCTGGAAGTCTCGAATTCGAGGAAGAACGACAGTGGCGAGTCGGTCGAAGAAGTTATACATCTGGTCGCCGCGCAGGGTGACCTTACAGCCGACCTTCATGCCTTCTCGGAGCTTAAAGTTCGAGATTGCTTTCTTAGCGTGGGTGGTGATTGGCTTCTGACCAGCAATGAGGGTAAGGTCTCGAATCGAGTTCTCGATGTGCTTGCTGTCCTTGTCGGTCGAGCCGGTGCCCATGTTGATGACGATCTTGTCCAACTTAGGGATCTGCATCGAGGACTTGTACTTGAACTGCTCCTGCAGCTTCGGCATCACTTCGGTCTTATACTTCGCGCGCAGGCGAGGTGTAGGGAGTGCGCCGCTTGGTGCATTCACTTTTGGTTCTTCTTTCTTCTTAGCCATTTCGTTTTTCCTGTTTTGCCTAATTTCTGACTAGGCGTCGGAAGCTGTCAGCTGTCTGCCTTCAGCTATCAGCGAAAATGCTGATGGCTGAAGACTGAAGGCTGACGGCTTATCAGTCTGCGTTTTTGATCGTCGTTCCGCTCTTCTTAGCGTAACGAACGAGCTTGTCGCCTTCTTTCCGTCGTCCAACTCGAGTTGGTTCGCCGGTCTTCGGGTCGAGGAGCATGACGTTCGAGACGTTGAGAGGGGCTGGGAGCTGGATTCGAGCGCTTCGCTCGCCTTGCTGCTTTGCCTTGCGGTGCTTAATCACTGCGTTCAACGGCAGTGGCTGCTCGGCGTTCTCTGGGTTCTCAGCCAGAACGATGACCTTGTTCTCCTTCGGGGACACGGCGGCGATGAAGCCCTTCTTGCCTTTGTCCTTTCCGGCGATGATCATCACCTTGTCTCCGCGTCGAACCTTGAGCTTGACGGGGTTTGCGAGTCTTTTAAGATCAGCTTTTGTCGGCATTACAGCACCTCCGGAGCGAGCGAGACGATCTTCATGTAGTTGGCGTCGCGAAGTTCGCGAGCAACTGGGCCAAAGATACGGGTGCCCCGTGGCTCACCGTTGTTCGGGTTGATGACAACGCAGGCGTTCTCATCAAATCGCAGAGTTGAACCATCAGCTCGTCGAACGGGCTTCTTGGTTCGAACGATGACGGCTCGGACGACGTCGCCCTTCTTGACCGGCATGTTCGGGGTGGCAGCCTTAACTGCGCAGACGATCACGTCACCGATTCCGCCGTATCGGGGCTGTGAACCCTTCAGGACGCGAATACACATGACGTCTCGTGCGCCGCTGTTATCGGCAACCTTGAGTCTTGTAAATTGTTGGATCATTTCAGTTTTCCTTTCTCAGAGGCCGTCCTCGAAACAACATTTCGGGGGTAGGCGTGATCGTTTGTTTGTTGCCCCGCAAGGGAGCAGAAGTTATTTGACCTTTTCAAGAATCTGGGTGACTCGCCATCGCTTATCTTTCGATATTGGGCGGGTCTCCATGATCTCAACGCGGTCGCCTTCGTCGCAATTGTGCAGGTCGTGTGCCTTGAACTTTTCAGTTCGGATAACAACCTTTCCGTACAGCGGGTGCTGGACGCGTCGCTCAACCTTAACAACAACCGTCAGTTCCATCTTGTTGGAAACAACGATTCCTTGTCGGGTTTTACGACGATTGCGTGGTTCTTGAGCGTCTGCCATTAAGCGTTACCTCTTTGCTTTTCGCCGATCACGGTGAGGATTCGCGCGATGTTGTGTCGTCGAACCTTCACGCTTGCTGTATCTGTGAGCTGGCGGAAAACGATGTCGCGTCGTGCCTTATAAAGGGCAGCTTGCTCGTCGTTGACCATCGTTTGCAGATCAGCAACTGATTTGTCTCTTAACTCTTTTGCTTTCAAGCTTTTCATTGTGCAGCAGCCTCCCGCTTTGCGGCGGCTTTCTCTTGGTAACCAGCTTCAAGCGCAGCTTGCTCGGCTTCCAGTTCGGCCTTGGTGTAGAACTTACAGCGCATTGGCATCTTGTAGATGGCAAGTCGCATAGCTTCTCGGGCCAGTTCGACCGAAACGCCGTCCATCTCGAACAGCACTCGGCCTGGCTTGACGACTGCTACCCAGCCTTCGACGCCCGCCTTACCCTTACCCATACGGGTTTCAAGTGGCTTCTTGGTGTACGACTTTTGTGGGAAGATCCGGATCCAGACCTTACCACCTCGTTTGACGTGTCGGGTCATGGCGATACGAGCGGACTCGATCTGCCGGCTGGTAACCCATGCTGGCTCCAATGCGACGATGGCGTAGTCGCCAAAGTCGATATGGTTACCCTGGGTTGCCTTCCCTTTCATTCGACCACGGAACATTTTCCGTCGGCCTTCTTTAACTCGTTTTGGCAATAGCATTAGGCTTGTTCTCCTTCTGTTACAGGAGTAGCGACTTCGGCTGCAGGAGCATCCTCAGTCTTGGTTGCAGCAAAAGCCTTCTTAGGTGCGCGATCTTCTCGCTCCTTTCGTCGGTTCTCTTGCTGAGTTTGCATAATGGCGTCAAGCTCTCGAAGTCGCTTCTCAGGAAGAACCTCGCCCTTGTAAATCCAGACTTTGCAGCCAACGATTCCGTAGACGGTGTGAGCTTCGGCGAATCCGTAGTCGATGTCGGCTCGCAGGGTGTGGAGAGGAACCTTACCGGTCTTATCCTTTTCACTTCGAGCGATTTCCGAACCACCAAGTCGTCCAGAAACCTGGATCTTGATGCCTCGTCCGTTCAATCGAACAACGCGAGTCATGGCTTGTCGCATGGCCCGTCGGTGGCTGATTCGCTTTTCGAGCTGAGCACAGATGTTCTCGGCGACGATTTGCGCGTCGAGCTCTGGCTGTCGCACTTCGGTGACGTTGACTTGAACGCCGAGGGTTCCGTCGAACTCGCGGACCATTCGATTAAGAATGTCGGTCAGCTCGTCGATACCCTTTCCGCCTCGTCCGATGATTGCGCCCGGTCGCGCCGTGAAGATGTTGACCTTCAGGCGGTTTGCGGCTCGCTCGATTTCGACGCGGCTAACGTTTCCAAGTCCAACGCGGCCCTTAACGACAAGTCGTATTTCGTGATCCATCTTTACGGCTGCGGCGTAGCCTTGCTTCTTGTAGAACCAGTGGCTATCATGGCCTCGGATGACGCCAATTCGAAAGCCTACTGGATGAATTTTCTGTCCCATTAGTTTCCTTCTCCTTCCGGCGCGTCAGCGACGGCTACGTTTTCGACTGGTGCCTCGGCCATCGTCTCTTCGACGACCTCTTCAGCAACAACTTCTTCGACCTTTTCGGCCTTCTTTGCCTTCGGAGCGGCAGGTGCAGCGAACTTAGGTCGCGGCTTAGCCTTGGTTCCATGTGGCTTGACAGCGACCTTCGGTTCTGCGTCTTCCACAACCACGGTGATGTGGCTGGTCTTCTTCACGATGCGGTTAGCGCGGCCCATAGCGCGAGCTTGGATTCGCTTGATGCGAGGTCCTTCGTTCACTTCGATGGTTGCGATTCGCAGGGTCTCAGGCGAGAGCTGATTGTTCTCGACTGCGTTTGCCATAGCGTTGATCAAAACCTTTCGGAGCAGCTTTGCACTCTTGCTGGTGTGATAGCGGAGCTTGTGAGCTGCCATCGTTGCGTCCATCCCTCGGATTTCGTCGGCGATGATGCGAACCTTTCGTGGCTGCACGCGGAGATATTTAGCGGTTGCGCGTACTTCCATTATCGAATCTTCACTCCTCGCTCAGGGATACCGCCTTGGTGGCCCTTATACGTTCGGGTAGGAGCAAACTCTCCCAGCTTGTGACCGATCATGTTTTCGGTAACAAAGACTGGAACGTGCTTGCGTCCGTCGTGAACCGCGAACGTGTGTCCGATCATGTCTGGGATGATCGTCGATCGTCGGCTCCATGTTTTGATAAGTTTCTTCTCATTCGCTTCGTTCATCTTATCGACCTTCTCGATAAGGTGATCGTCCACGAAATATCCTTTCTTTAAGCTTCTTGCCATTTATAGATTTCCTGTGTTGACCTTCGCCTTGGGTTGCCCCAAAACGGGCAGTGCACGAGGAGCTTCCCTCTCGGCCAAAACCAAGAGGAGAACTCAAATTGACGATTACTTTCCGTAACGTCGGCGAACAATGAGCTTGTCCGTCTTCTTGTTACTTCGAGTTCGCTCACCGAGCGACTTGTTACCCCATCGGTCGACTGGACCTTTCTTGCGTCCAACCGGCGACTTCGCTTCACCACCACCGTGTGGGTGGTCGCGTGGGCTCTTGACGACACCGCGAACGTGAGGCTTGCGGCCAAGGTTTCGGCTCTTTCCAGCCTTACCTAGCGACTCGTTCTCATGCTCTGCGTTTCCGACTTCACCGACCGTAGCGCGGCAGGTGTTGTGCACCATTCGCATTTCGCCCGAAGGAAGCCTTAGAGTGACGTAATTTCCTTCCTTTGCCATGACCTGCGCGGAGGTTCCGGCGGATCGCACCATCTGACCGCCCTTACCAGGGTGGAACTCGATGTTGTGGACAAGGGTACCGAGCGGGATGTTCTTCAACGGCAAGCAGTTGCCAGGAAGAATGTCCGCTTCGGTTCCGCTGGAAACCTTTGCTCCCACTACCAGATGGCGAGGAGCAAGGATATATGCCTTGGTTCCGTCGTTGTAGTGGAGAAGCGCGATTCGGCAGGTGCGGTTTGGATCGTATTCGATCGCCGCGACAGTTGCCTCAACGCCATCCTTGATGCGCTTGAAGTCGATGATTCGGTAGCGTCGCTTGTTTCCGCCACCTACGTTAACGCTGGTAACTCGGCCGTAGCTGTTGCGTCCACCGGACTTTCGAAGACCAACGGTCAGCGACTTCTCCGGACGAATCTTTGTAATTTCCGCGTAGGTCGAAACCGCCTGATGGCGTCGTCCTGGCGATGTTGGTTTAAGCTTTCGTACTGGCATGGTTAGACTCCGTAATCCTCCAGCATCTGACCCTTTGCCAGGGTGATGACTGCCTTCTTGCGATTCGGCTCATAGCCGCTGTGCTGGCCACGTCGTCGCTTTTTACCCAGAACCTTGATGGTGCGAACGGAAGTAACTTCGATTCCCTCACCCTTCTTCTTTCCGGTGTTGTAAAGCGCTTCGAGAGCAGCCTTGATTTCAATCTTGTTCGCGTCGCGGGCAACGATGAACGTGTACTTTCGCACAAGCTCAGAATCTTCCTTGATGCGCAGGTCGCCGAAGCTCAGAGCCACCGACTTTTCGGTCAAGTGGGGAGCAACGATCACTTCGTAGGGACTTCTCACTTGGACCAAACCTCCTCAATTCGCGCCAAAGCTTCTTTGGCAATCACCAGCTTGTGAGCAACGAGTACGTCTCGTGCGCTGAAAGCTTGCGTCTTAGGACCCTCTTCACCCTTCTTCACCGAAGCCGGAGCGGTTCGCACCACAACGTTCTTCAGGTTAGCGAAGGACTTGAGAACGACTTCGTCGTACTCAGGAAGGATCAACAGAACTCGGCGAGTATCTTGCAACCCGAGAGCCGTCAACAATGCGATTGCATCCTTGGTCTTCGGAGCCGCGAAAGCGACCGAATCAACCACGCTGACATGACCAGCTTCGAAGTGCATCGCAAGTGCGCTGACGATAGACGCCCGTCGCTCTTGCTTGTTGATCTTCTTATCGTAGTTGCGAGGCTTGATCGCCAGAGCCATTCCACCGTGCGCATAGTGCGGTCCACGGATAGAACCCTGTCGAGCATTACCAGTCTTCTTCTGCTTGTACGGCTTTCGTCCACCACCACGAACCTCAGCTCGGGTCTTGGCGCTTTGCGTACCTTGGCGAGAGTTGGACTCTTCGGCAACAACCGTTCGGTGAATCGACGTGTGGCTAGCAGAGATGGTGGTCAGGAATCCACTAAGATCGTGGCTACCAACCTTCTTGCCGGCTTTATCCTTGATTTCGATAGCAGCCATTATTTCTTCACCTTGTTAACCGTAACGTTTGCGCCGTTAGGGCCAGGTACGGAACCGTCGATGAGCAACAGATTTCGCTCAGCGTCGATCTTCACGATCTTGAGACCAGCCTGAGTCACCGTATCGGTACCCATACGACCCGGACCGCGCTTACCTTTGAAAACCCTCTGGGGGCCGGTAGCACCGTTCGAGAGCGGGCGTCGGTGAGTCATGAAGCCGTGAGTCATGTGCTGACCCTTGAAGTGGTACCGCTTGACACCACCAGCAAAGCCGCGACCTTTACTGACTCCGGTCACCGTCACCGCCTCGCCTTCCGCAAACAAAGAAACGTCGAACTCTTGACCGAGTTCGACGCCATCAGTTTTTGCTACACGGAATTCGCGGAGGGTGCGAAGGTTCTTCGTGAGGCCCGCCTTTTTGAGGTGGCCAAATTTGGGGAAAGTGAGCTTGCGCTCTGGCGCGTCTCCGAAACCGACCTGGATTGCGGTGTATCCGTCTTTCTCTTCGTTCTTCAACTGAGTTACGTAGACGGGCCCCGCTTCCACGACGGTAACGGGCACCATTTTGCCCGCATCGTTAAAGATGTGGGTCATGCCTATTTTTCGTCCTAAAATGCCTGGAAGCATAGATTTTTCCTCGCTTCAATGCATCGTTCGACCTGTCGGATTCGTCATGAATCACTGACGTTGCCCAATCGTTATTGGCGTTGAAACCAACCGGGGTCGCCCAGTCAAGCGAGCTTGGAAGCTGCGTGACGCCAGACACAGTCCGGCGCAAAGAGAAGTTATACCCTAGGTGTTGGCGGGTTTGCAAGCGAGGGGCGCAAAGCCAAGTTAAGTCGCTTGCCTTCGAGCGACGATTTGATTCCCCGGGGTCTCTTTCACAAGATTTGAATCGGCTTTAGAAACTGAGCCTGATGCTCTCTGAGCCGGTTAATCAGTTGCGCCGTCCATTCCGGATTTCCATTATCCCAGCCGCACACTTCAGCCCATTTTATCTCGAAGTCCATCTCAACAAGCACTGCCAAACACATTGCTGCGTCAAAAGCAGAACCCAAGACTCTAGGGTCACCATCAAAAGCGCCCAGGTACGTCCTTTTTAGGTTTTCTTGCGATGGTGTCGAACGAACGTATCCCCAAGGACCACCAGACTGATTCTCATCCATTGCCCAGCCCGATGTTAGGAGTTTCTCCATTGAGAAGAATGGATGTGCGACGCTACCTGTCTCCCAATCATAGATCAAAGCCGATCCATCACTCATAAGAACCGCATTCCCAGAATGAAGGTCTCCGTGGTGGATCGAATAGTCGACCCCTGCCGCCGAAACTGCTCCGATGAGCGTCGGAAGCAGTGCCTCGACAGAAGCCAGGAGTAAGGGAATCGTCTCAATAGGACCTTTCAAAGCTCGACTTAGTTTCGAGTCGTCGTCTGCAAACCAGACCCTCTCGAAAGCCTCCAGTATCTTGCTTTGGCATCGCCCGAAGACGAGGTGGAGGTCGTCTAGCTTAAGGATAGCCAAGTTCGCATGCGCAATCTGAGCCCGGCTGACCCTGAGCTGGATGTGTGATAGCGAGTTCGCAACTGCAACCAGCCCGTCGAGACCCATCTCAGATGCCGGGGATCCCTCGAACCTCTCCAGTAACAGAAGCGAGGCATCATCATTTTGAGCTGACCCAAGCACGCGCGGCACGTAACCACCTCCTGCTGATGCCGCAAGGATGTGAATTGCGGCTGAGTTGGCCAGGAGCGGAGATTTGTTGGCCTTTATGACGACCGACGGATGCTCAATCGAATCAGTCCGAAGAAGCGCGGTAAGCCGCAGATCAGGCGGGTCTTCATACGAGGCAAAGACGACTTCGGGTTCGTCGGAAAACTGCGCCCCGAGGCTCTGATTCACGCAGGCTACAAGCATGGCAACGTCAAGAGCTGGATGATACATTGCTCAGATCATATCTGCTTCACCCGCTCGACCAAGGCAGAAATCAAAACGGTTGACGACACAAGATCGATGGAGAGTTATGAAGCATTTATTGCAATTTCCCTAGTTGTTGAGCTTACACCCGCCATGGGGCGCGGGTCCCGGAGTGACGGGGGGGGGCGGGGTGAGCGATAGCGACGCCCCCGGCGACACTTCGGGTGGGGCGTGGCATCGGACCGGCGGGAGGAACACTCACCGCCTCCAACTCAAAGGAAACTACAGCCGAAACGCGTAAATCCGCTCTTGCCCCTCGTGAAAGGGAGCAGACTTCACCACCAGCTCCGCAGTCGACAAGTCCATCCGATTCTCAAAGGGGCGAGCCGAAGGCGTCCAGTCGGCCTTATCGAAGTCAATCAGATACTTTGCGTGAATCTGGTGGCAATACTTCCACAGCTTCGGCGAGAGCGAATCGGCGCCTTCAACAACAATCGAATCCCCAACCGTTTTGTAGTAAGGCAAAGAGGCCGTCAGACCGTCCAGGTTCTCCATCTTCGCATCGCTCAGCAGATAGTTAAAGTAGCCCGAGTTGAAGCAGACGATCAGATCGTCCTTCTTCCAGACCTTCCGAAACTCGGCAACCAACTGATCCTGGTTCTTGTAGCACTGATAGTCCGGGTGCTCATACCTGGCCGACAAAACTTCCCAGTCATTGACTCTGAATTTTGACGCAACCCCAAACACCGCAAGCAGGGCCAAGAACGCAGGCTTAAACGTCCCCAACACATTCCGGCTCATTGCCAAGCCGATCAGGGTCGGAACCGCCACGATCATCAGAGCCTGCTCGGGCATCAAATACCAAGTCGTGTAGCTGAGGACAGGACTCATTGCAAAGATGTTGAACAGCGCGTTCGGCACCACAAACGCGAGCAATAACCCAGCGACTTGCCACAACCGCCGATTGTCACACTTCCCAACAGGCTTTGCAAACAATCCGAGAAGACCAAATATTCCGACCAAAAACGCCAGAGTACGGACCGACAGAATCGTTGCAACTTGGTTCTTGTAAACATTCACCGCGGCTCGAGGTTCACTCGGCATCGCGGTGTGGCTACTGACCGAAGCAAGCGCATCCTGTCCAAGAAGCTTAGTCGGAATCGCCATTCCGTGGTCGGCAAACAAGGTCGCAAGGGTCGCCTTCGCCTCAAGAATCTTCATATGCCCGCTCAGCGGCATCGCTGAATGGAACCGCGAACTTGCAAACCCAAACCATCCGCAAACAGGCAACAGGAACGCAAGACAGGTCGCAACCGAAACTCGCCAACTCGGCCGAAACTTGAGCAAGATCGCCGTGATCACAACGACGCAACTGACGGCATAGTTCGTCCGAGTAATCCCGAGAAGGCCAAGGATCAATGCGCCAAACAACAAGCGGCGACGAACTTCCCAGCTCGACTGAGTGATCACCACCAAGAAGCTGGCGAGCAAGAAGAGCCCCAGCGTGTTCTCCTTTCCGGAGAGCAGCGAGACCTGCAATGGCAACGCAATCGTGGCCGCAGCAACCACAAACGGACTCACCCAACGGCTATTAACGATCCTCGCCGTCACCACGCCAAGCATCGCGGTACCGCCGATAAACAGAAACGCCTGAACGCCGGTAATCAACTTCAGGGCAACCTGGAGGTTCGTACAAACTTTACAAAGAGCCGCCTGAACCAAGAACCATAACGGCTGAAACCCATAAACTTCGCCCACCCAGCTCGTCGTAATCTGCCCCGTCCGACCCCAATTCCAAGCTGGCAACAGATAGTAGTAACTGTCATCTTGCCAACGGTAAGTCGTTGCCGCAATCGGCTCCCGAAAAATCAGAAACACCAGCCAGAAAGCCATCAGCAAGGGAAACCCGAGCGCGGCGATTGTGTCCATCGTGGTAGCCCTGACATTCGACTCTTTGGTGGAACTCAGTTTCAGATTCTTCAACGCAATTGCCATTTCAATACAAAGAAGCAAGAACTGCGCCACTCGGGCGACCGTTGGCGGAGCCTTAACAAACTCAGTTTTGGTTCGCGCACCGATCCATCATGTGTACAGTCAGATCATCACCCGACGCCTCACGCTTGGATTCGTAGAACCGCCGAAGCTCCCGGTTAATCGCTTTGAACCTGCCAAACCCACGTTTTGGTTGCCTCTAAGTGAAGATCAAGATTTATAGACTTGCGCGCGGCACGTCCCGATGCAATCGGGACGACTCGCCCGCCCCCACCGAGTCCGAGCAATGCGATGAACGAGGCCCCCAACCTCAAACTCAAATCCTTGTCCCCACTCAAACTGAAAAATGAGCACCCATTTGAACCCAATGTCTCCACAAAGGCGTCGCAGTTCTCAGCCCAACTTCGCAACTTCGAAACTGCGAAACTACCGATTCTTTGAACCCTCTACCCACCAACCGTCACCAACCTCTGTATGATGCTTCTTGTGAACGAGGCCGTGGCTCCAAAAGCGAAGCTGGAGATTGGTCAGTTGGTTGCGAGCCACTATGACCAAGTCTTCCGCTTCTGCTCGGTGCGCGTGGGATTCCACCACGCCGGGGATGCGGCTCAAGAGACTTTTATCACTGCCCAGAGGGCCCTTTCTAAGTTCAGGGGCGACAGCAAGCCGCTGACCTGGCTGATGGGAATCGCGCTCAATGAATGCCGGCGGATCAACCGCTCGCGTCGAGACGGCGAACCGATGGTCGAGTTCGGCGCGCCGACCCCCGAAGGCCAGATCATCGACCGCGAAGCCCTTCGGGTCGCCCTCGCCAAACTCTCGCCCGAGCACCGCGAAGTCGTGCTTCTCCACGAGGTGGACGGCTTTACCTACGACGAGATCGCGCAGATTGCCGGAATTCCGGTGGGGACGGTCAAAAGCCGACTCTACCACGCATTTTTGAACCTAAGACAAACCCTGGCGCCTTCGGAGGTGGCCTAAAACAATGGAAAACCTAAAGAGCTTTTTGGACGGAGAACTAGACCTGGCCGGTAGCGCCGAGGTCGAGACCCACTTGCGACAGGACGCCGAGCTGGCGAAGATGTCCGCCGACTTCTCCGCCCTCTCTGGCGCGCTGAAGGCCATCGACCCCGGTCAGCCTTACGGCCGCGAACAGCTAGAATCCCGCCTCGTCGCCGGAAGCGTCGCCGAGTCAAAGAAGATTTGGCGGTTCGCCGGCTGGTCTTCGGTTTTGGGGCTGGTGCTGGTTGTGGCGATGATTCCAGGGTTAAAGGCTGGGGGGCCATCTTACACGTTGAGGAATCCGCCGAAATCCAAGAATGTGATTGTCGGACGGCAAGAGAATGCTGAGGCTTCGACTCCTTCAATTTCCGGAACAGAATTTACGTCGAAGACACCAATGGAAAGTGAGGGAAGTGAATCGAAATCTGGGTTGGTGTCGACTCAGGCTAAAGCAGCACCACCATCGAGTAGTTTGTCGGATGAATCGGCCAACGCGTACGGACTGCGCACTGAAGATGACCGCGGGCGACTACTTCGTGGACTCAGTTCGGCAAATCCGACGATGGATAAGGCGAAGAGTGTGCTGCCGGCAGACGATGCTGCGAAGCTGGATATGAGCATCGGTAAGAACTCACCCGGCGCACCCTACGGCGTGTACCTGGAGAAGTCCGGCAACGTCACTGTCGAAGTCGAGGACCTAATGCGCTCGGTCGATGAAGCCACCGGAATGGTGACGAGCCTCAAGGGATTCGTCGTCACCAGCGACATGCAAAACACCGCAGAAGGCGGCAAGGCCCAGATGACCCTCCGCATCCCTTCGGACAACTTCCCCGCCGCCATGAACAAGCTTCAGGCGATGGGCGCAGTGAAGCAGGTGAACTCAGCGAGCCAGGACATCACCGGCGAAACTGTCACGTCGGCGGCCAAAACCCGCTCGTGGGCCGACCAAGAAAAGCAGCTCGTCGGTGAGCTTGCCAAGTCGAAGAACCGAGACGAGAAGTGGCGCATCCGGGGCGAACTCAGCAACGTGAGGGCCAACCTCGAAGCCGAGAAATGGCAGCTGAACAACCTCAAAGAACGAGGCAACTTCTCCACCATCCAAGCCACCTTCACCCGTGGCACCGGAGGAGGAGGCTGGGCAAAAGGCGCCTTCGGCGATGCCAAGAGCGGCCTCGGCTCAGTGGGCCAAGTCCTAGGAACCCTAGGCATCTACCTCCTAGTCTTCATCCCCGTCTGGCTCCCGCTGGCGGTGGCAGGTTGGATGGTGAGTCGGCGACGACGATGACGAGAGGGACTCTCCAAACGGTATTGGTCGCTTGACCAATACCGTTCCGATTACGGCAGAGTGCGCCTACCGCCGCCGAGAGCTTTTCCCCCGGTACCTCGGTAGATCAGGTAGACCACCCCACCAACAATGGCGAGCGGGAGCAACAACTTGGCAATGAACAGGATTGGCGCAACCACGATCTTCCAGACCAGGATAGCGGCGATGATCATTCCAACGATCTTGAGCAGATTCTTGTTTGAATCAGACATACCATTCAATACGGCAATCCATTGAAAAGGATTCAAGCGGGGCGGAAGTCCCTCTTCGGCCCGATGTTTAGAGACTGCGACGTACGGGGTAAGGCGTCTTGATATGCTAACCTGTTAACTCCAAATGAAGCTGTTTCAGCCTTGGTTTTGTCGTGTTTTGAGCTGCTGGCTTTTTGTAGCACGAGGTGAAGGTGCGGCTTGCGCCGCACACATTAGTGGTGAATCGGCGTGACTATCGGGATCGTCGGGACCGGGCTCATCGGAGCCTCGATCGGAATGGGGCTGAAGGCTAAAGGACACCGCGTCGTCGGGTTTGATCTCGCAACCGAGAACACGGATATTGCGGTTCGGCGCTACGCAATCGACGAAGCAGTCTCTCTCGAGGAAGCTTGTCTACCGGACGTCGTCTTCGTAGCAGTTCCGCCGGCCGCGACGGTTGCTGTCTTAGATGCAGTCTACAAAGCTCGCGGACGAGAAACCTTGGTAACAGATACCGCGAGCATCAAAGCCGACGTTGTCGCCTGGGGAGCAGAGAAAGAGTGGTTCGTCGCTAGCCATCCCATGGCAGGACACGAGAAAGGGGGACCCAAGTTTGCATCGAACTGGCTGTTTCGTGGAGCGAAGTGGATCATCTGCCCAGGTGCAGCTCCGGCTTCACAGATGGCTCGGCTCGAATCAGTCGTGAAGGAGTTGGACGCCATACCTGTTCGACTCAGTGCTGCCGAGCATGACCGGACTGCCGCGATCCTCTCACATCTGCCTCACGTCTTGGCTGGACTGCTTCTGGAGACCGGTGCTCAGTTGGAATCCACTGAGGCGAGTGGTGGTTCATGGAAAGACCTGACCCGAGTTGGCGGAGTTGACCCTGATCTGTGGACCCAAATCTTGCTCGGAAACCGAACAGAAGTTGCTTCAGTATTGGGTGGATACGTTGCGCGACTTGGTGAGCTCCAGGGCATGATCGAGCAGAGTGACAAGAAAGGCATTGAGAAGTGGCTGAAGGAGATGGCAAAGCTCAAGGGAAAGCAGAAGTGAAGCTCACTATCAACCCCGTGTGCTCGATCAACGGTTCGATCAGACCGCCAAGCGACAAATCGCTCACGCACCGAGCTTACATGTTCGCGGCGTTCGCTTCATCCGAGTCTGTTGTTCGAAACCCATTGCGTGGTGAGGACTGTGAAAACACTCTTCGAGCGATGATCCACCTCGGCCTGCGACACGAGATGTTAGGTCCGGAGGAGCTGAGGTTGATCCCAACTAAGGAATGGATGCAGCCGTACGGACCAATCGATTGCGGCAACAGCGGAACCACGATGCGCCTCCTAGCTGGCCTTGTCGCCTCGCGTCCTCTGAACATAACTTTCATTGGCGACGCAAGTCTTTCAAAGCGACCCATGGGTCGGATCAGGACTCCTCTCGAACTGATGGGAGCCGAAATCGAGGGCGAGCGACCTCCGCTGACAATTCGAGGCGGCTCCCTCAAAGGGATTGACTACATCAGCCCGGTCGCAAGCGCGCAAGTCAAGAGCTGTACCCTTCTTGCCGGACTCAGGGCCGAGGGCATCACTTCGGTTTCCGAACCTTCACTATCGCGCGACCATACGGAAAGAATGCTGAGAGCGATGGGGTGCCAACTCACGACTGAAGGACTGAAAGTGAGCATCGAAGGTGGCCAGGAAGGACACGGATTTGAGTTCAATGTCCCTGGCGATATCAGCTCTGCTGCATTCTTCGTAGTGGCAACGGCTCTGCTTCCAAACAGCCGCTTAGAAGTAATCGAGTTGAGCGTAAACCCAACCAGGACTGGTTTGCTGGATGTTCTCACCCAATGTCAAACTCCCTTTGCCCTGTTCGACATTCAAGAACAACTCGGCGAGCCTGTGGGCTCATTAGTTGTCGAGACTGCTAACCACCTTCAACCATTCTCTATTGAAGGCGACCTTGTGCCGAGACTCATCGATGAAATCCCCGTTTTGGCGGTCCTCGCCACTCAATGTGAAGGCACCTCCATTATTCGGAATGCGAAGGAGCTGAGAGTCAAAGAAAGTGATCGGATTGAGCTTGTCGCCAATGGTCTCCGAGGCATGGGAGCGAAAGTAGAAACTTTCGAGGATGGCATGGCAATCACAGGTCCGACGAAGCTACGAGCCACGAAGATCGACGCCCACGGTGATCACCGGATCGCGATGGCCTTCGCTATCGCCGGGCTTATTGCCGAAGGCACTACGGAGATCGACGGCGCCGACTCCATCGCAACCAGCTTCCCCGGATTTGAAGTCGAGCTTGCCCGACTCTGTCAACCAGTAAACTCCAACCTATGAAACCAGTCATCGCCATCGACGGACCCGCAGGAGCCGGGAAGAGCACGGTGAGCAAGCTCATCGCTAAGGAGCTTGAGCTTAGCTACCTTGATACGGGCGCGATGTATCGTTGCCTCGCGTTTAAGGCTCTAGAAGCTGGTCTTACAGTTCAAGACGGCCACAAAGCCGCAGAGATGATGGGTGACATCCACATCACATTCGGCGTCGGCGAGCCGCAACCTGTTTTCATCAATGGTGAGGACGTCACCGCCCGTATCCGAACTCCTGAAATTGGTGAGGCCGCAAGCGCCCTGAGCCAGTTCACACCCGTCAGGCAAAAGATGGTTGCGCTTCAGCAGGAGCTGGTTCGGGGAGGCGGGGTGATTCTTGAGGGTCGAGATGTCACAACCGTTGTCGCTCCGGATGCGACGCTCAAAATCTATCTTACTGCTAGCTTGGAAGAGCGGGCGAAGAGACGGCAGCGCGAGTTTATTGAGAAGGGGATGGAGGCTGGGTTTCAGGATGTTCGCAACCAGATCGAGTTAAGGGATCACCGGGATATCAATCGGGACGATTCGCCTCTGAAGGTCGCTGATGATGCGATTATTGTCGAATCCGCTGACCGGTCTCCGGAAGAGGTTGCGGCGAAAATCATCTCTCACCTGAAAGCCAAGTTGCAGTAAACTCGGCGGGTTCCCGACCAGCGTCGGCACGGGACACCAGTGTAACAAAAATGGCTGCATTTTCGGGACCCCGCGACTGGGGCAGACTTCTTACGGCGATGGTGACCCCGTTCGACGCGAACGGCGGAGTGAATTTTAAGGAAGCTCGGCGGCTTGCGGCTTACTTGGTGGATGTTCAGAAAAACGACGGGCTTGTTGTGAACGGGACCACCGGAGAGTCGCCGACCCTCTCGGAAGACGAGAAGTTCCGGCTTCTGACCGAGGTATTGGAAGAAGTTGGCGACCGGGCGGCAATTGTTTTTGGGGCTGGTTCTAACGACACAGCCGATTCCGTTTTTTGCACCAAGAAGGCGACCGAGCTAGGGGCGCACGGGATTATGATCGTGAATCCGTATTACAACAAGCCGGGGCAACGAGGTTTGGTGGCACATTTTAAGGCTTGCGCCGAGGCGACTTCCCTTCCAGTTCTGGTCTACAACATCATCCCACGTTCTGCCATCAATCTCGAGACGCCTTACTTGCTTGAGCTGGCTAAGATTCCGAACATTGTCGGAGTTAAGGAGGCCAGTGGTTCGGTTCCTCAGATCAGCGATGTCTGCGGATCGGCGCCGGAGGGTTTCCGGGTTTATTGCGGTGACGATGCTCTGACGCTCTCGACCTTGGCGCTTGGGGCGCATGGCGTGGTTAGCGTTGCTGGGCACGTTGTTGGCGCGCAGATTAAGCAGATGATCGAGCTGTTTCCGACCGACCCGGCGGGGGCGGCGAAGATTCACCATGAAATCATGCCGGTGATCAAGGCTTGCTTTGTTGCTCCGAATCCGGTTCCGGTGAAGTGGATGCTTTCGCAACGTGGCTTTGATTGCGCTTCAGTTCGACTTCCGTTGGTTCCGCTTGATGAATCGGAACTGAATTCGATCAAATCTGCGTTCAAAGGGTAAAACCCGATGATGTTTCGCCGCCTCCTTTCCGCCATCTGTTTCTGCCTGGTGGCGGGGGCTTGTCAGGCTTATCCGGCGTTTTATGACGTGCTGATGAAGCAGTATGCCTTCAAGCCGGAGTCGGCGGCGGCGAAGGCGAAATGCCAAATTTGTCACGATGGCAAGCCGCCGAAGTTGAATCTGTTTGGAAAACAGGTCAAGCCAGTTTTGCCCCCGGATTACACTTTGACTCCCGCCGCATTGGAGAAAGTATCGGCTGCCGACGCGGATGGCGACGGTCTCTCGAACGGTGACGAACTGAAGGCTGGGCAACTTCCTGCCGTCAAAGAGGCACCGACTGGACAACCCGACACTCCTAAAGTCATCGAGACAAGCAGCGGCCAGCTAATCCCCAAACACTCGATGCACCCAGCGGTGGCGCACTTCCCTTTGGCTCTTTGGGCGGTGGCGGCATTCTTCGAGCTTTTTGGTCGGTACATGAAGCAGAAGCTTTATCACGATGTTGCGGTTGCGAACCTCGGTTTGGGCCTGATCGCCTCGATTGCAACGATCGGAACCGGAATCGCCGCAATGCTCCGCCTTGGCTACTGGCCGCTCACCGCGAACCCGATGATCATTCACCTTGCGCTAGCGAGCGGAAGCACCCTCCTTGCCCTCGGAGCCTGGTCACAGCGCAAGAAAGAAGGTCTCGGATTTCTCGCCCTGCTTTGCCTCAGCGCGGGTTCGGTCCTGCTCGCTGGGCATTTTGGCGGAGACATGGTTTTTGGTCAATAATTTGGAACAGAAACACTCCTTTCTGAGTTAATATTGATATGCAGGCTGTGTAGCCAGCGCCGAGTTCCGCCTTTCAAAAAGCGGGAACGGGGGACCCATCACTTGGGGTGAATTCTTGGGAAACCGAGGAAGGGACGCTCTTGGCCCTAACCCGTCAGCTAACCCCGTAGGCGAACGAGAGATGTAGCGCGAGCAATCATCCCCCGGTTCACAGTTTGGGTCGCCATTGTGCGCCCCTTGCACCTCCTGGTCGGGGCTTCGGACGTTCACGTTCGGGGCCTCGGTTGCTTTTGGGAGCTCCCAGTTTTCGGAAAGAACTGCGACGCATTTTGGTGGGTAGTCCGGTTCAACTACGAGCCGAAATTTCGTTTTTGTTGGGTAGGGTTGGGTAGGCGCGTTGAGGCTTGAGCGAGAGAGAACTGCGACGCATTTTGTGGGGCGCGTAGGTTCGGAGATTGTTCACTTTCAGAGATTTGTGGGGCGCAAGGGGCGCTGAGGAGTCTTGAGATTGGCAGAGAACTGCGACGCATTTTGGTGGGGACAATAGGTTCAAATGGGTTCTCATTTTTCGTTTTTAGTGGGGACAAGTGGGGACAAGGTTTTGATTTGGGAGTTGGAGCCTCGGTGGTCGCTTTGCTCGAACTTGGCGTGGCCAGGCGAGACGCGAGGACCCATCGGGGTCTATCACGAGCAAGTCTCAAAATTTGGATCATCACCTTGTAGGCAACGTAAAGTGGGGTTTGTCAACCTTTTCTTGGTATTTCGGGCTTCACTAATCGGCTATTGAAGGCTGTAGTTGGGAACAGGTTGGCACTGGGAGCCTGCTAAAGCCCCGATTTCATCGGGGCACTCCCAAAGTTGCTCTGGCGCCGTCTGCGTTGGCAAAGGTTTTAGCCTGCGGGGTCGCGGACCGCCAGGCATCAGAAGTTGGGTTGGATTGGGAGTCATGTGCCGGGGTTCTCTTTGACCGGCCGCGACAAGTCGCTGGTATGAAAAGCGGTGCCATGCCACCGCACTCCAAAAGGTGCTTTTGCAGCCGCCTAATCTGGCGGTGGCCTTAGCGAGCGGCGTCGCGGATCCCGAGGCATCAGAATGGGTTTGTCTCGTTTAGATTGTGCGAAGCACTAAAGGCTCTCGCCCGGTCATCCTTGTGGCCACCGTTGGTTGCAAAGATTCCCAAGACCGACACCACCAGGTCCCGCTGTGCTTTCGTCTTGACTTTGGCTCTGCCCATGGACTCGATAACCGCGATTCTAAGCCCGCGATCGTCAGTATTTCGAAAACCGTGACAGACAGTGAGGTAGGAGATAAGATCTCTATCGTTGAGCCGACAGGCTTCAAAAGTGTCCATCAGCTTGTACTTATCCAGGTTCGTCCGGGAGTTCTCAACGGTGCGACACCATTCGTCCACATGCGTGCGAAAGTACTTCGCCGATACCTGAATCGCCTGAATCCGGATCTCCTGGTCAGGATCATTAATCAACTCAAGTCTCTGTTGATTTGGGAGTCTTATGATGAGTTTTCGCAACTGCTCGCCGGCTCGGCTGGACACTTCGTAGTCCTCAGAGCAAGATAGCCTTGCGAGCCGAAGCCATTCGCCCCTCTCAACTTGTTTTAGAGTCCCTGCGGCCGGATGAGCCGCGAAAACATTCACACACACTGCAGCAAGTAAAGCTCCCATCTACTAGTTGATACCTCCAAGGCATTCCATTAACCTACCAGTAACGTCTCTCCTTTCCGGATGTTTTGCACCTCCACCTGCCCCCGGGCAGTTTATAAATTCGTGAACAAGAGGATCAGATCGGGCGTGGGGGTGGCACACCTGTAGGGTGCACTTGGAGCATGAACGGCTTTGGACCGCCCCTTTCGACAAAATCTGGAGGCGCCGAGTAACTTCTGTTCCATCCAAGATGATGTTGGAGACACTTTGGCCCACGTTCTCGACCTTCTTAAGGCCGTCTCAATCGTAGGTGTAGGTGTTCAACGTCGCATCCTCAGCGAATGTCGCCATCCGGTTCTTCTAATCATCCGACAGAATTGCGTGAGCTTGGAGTTAGCGAAAGGGTCCGAGGCCGAGCTCGAGTTGGGTTGTTTTCCTACACAGCTCTGCCGACTCCAAGTTGGTTCACTGGTAACCTGGCTCACCGAGAGCGTCAATTGGTTCTAGACGCGGTTACCAGTGCCACCCCAGTTACTTCTGCTTACCCAGCCCACGATAGTGGCTCGCCGGTTTCTCGGTAGCCAAAGGTTCCAACCCAGCCAAAGCCGCAGCTTGTTCCGGTAGACCAGATATTGCGTCCATACGCTGAATAGCGTGTGTCATACGTTCTGGTCTGAGACTGATCGATCTCAGCCGTGATAGAACCTAGGTGATCGGTCAGAAAGTCTTTCTTCACACCCGATGCTTCGTAGCCCATCATCTGGCCATTCACACTATAGAAACGCTTCTTCATTGCCATTAGAGCTCACCGAGATAGTCCGTTCCGTCCCAGATCAGAGTTACGACCACGAGTCTCGTTTGGCGCTGACCGGGTGCGATACCTTTTGGAGGAACGACTACTCCAGTAGTCAAATTCAGCGATTGCATCAAAGCCCGACATTCCGTAAGTACTTCCATAAGCCCAGAGCTTCAACCGCTTCCCTTTCTGCGAAGGGTGCCATAATCTTCCATATTCCAGTACCGAGCAAGGACCGAACCAGGATTGCGTTGAAACAGGATATTTTCCCGAAAGTTTCGCGAATAGATAACGGTTGATTACGGCAAGGTCATTATTCCGTATTTTTGATAACGGAATAGCTACGTTGCCCCATGCCTTGCCCAAATGATACGATTTTTGCGCCGAGGAAGCGATGTACGATTTGTAGGCGACTCTGATTGCCCTCAGACTCAATGAGTCCAAAGAGCGGACACCACGCTCAAACCGTTTCAATTCAGTTAGCGTTGTACAGCGTTCGTAGTGCAATCCGCCAAGTGCGTTCGAAAGTGAGAATGGGCCATTAAGTGCGAGAGCGATAGATAGGCAATACATTCTAACACCCACTGGTACTAAAGGTTACGGACTCAGAGCCGGTCTTACCGTCGCACTTTTTGGGACTGACATGATCCCATTTTGAGGTCCACCTTTTCATTGGTCGGATTCTTCCTTCTCGAATGATAACTCATGCCATTGCATGTTGTATGTGAGGGTGCCTTATGTTTTCGCCTCCGGGCAAAAAGGGCAAGATTGAGGTGGACGCATGAGCGGAAGACTGTTTACTGACAAGCCAGTTTTCGGGTGGTTGGAAGTTCTCGGCGTTTGGTCACTTGACGGTGCCACCCCAGCGACTCCTGCTCACCCCGCCCATGCTAGTGGCTCACCCTGAATTGCTACTTTTCTAAAAGTCCTCCGGCCCAGAGACTTGAACTTTTCCTGACGGAAGTATCGTCCGAGGCATGTACTCGAACCGTACCCTGGAATCCGGAGGAGTAAGCCTGTAAACAATGGTTCCATTTTTTACTGAGTAGATCGTTACTAGCCATTTCACCGGCTTTTTCGACAAACCATCAGGGTACACCTCGCTGATAAGTGCTTTCAGTTGCTGCGGGGTAAGTCGAGCAATGACAGGTTGTTGCCCTGACTTCTGCTGGAAACCTGCAGCCGTCCGAGTGGCACACCAAGTCATGCATGCCACGAGGAGGAACAGTATCCTGCTGTTCAAATTTGGAGATTTCTTCATACATTGTCCTTATCTGCAACGGTAACTTTGTCGCATCAAGTTTTGAACTCCGTTGGTGTTTTGCACGCGAGCGGATAGCCTAGTTTAGTCTGTATCCTAATTTGGTTAACCACTTAATAGAGTTCTCGGGTCCTGTTCTTTGTATGTACTTCGCAAGCCCGTTCCCTTCATTATCCGCAAGTTCAAGCCTTGCGCCTCTACTAAGCAAAAAATCCGCCATTTCCACATTTCCATGGCCGAGTGCGATGAAGATTGCCGTGTAACCTCTATCGTCCCTGCCGTTTACATCCAGACCTTTGTCCAGAAGCAATTTCATCTGTGCGATGTCATTCCTTGCCGCCGGAGAATGGAAGGGTGCTTCGGCAAGCTTTGCACCTGTTGGCAGACGAAGCAGAAAGAAGCAGCAGCCACTGCATAGTAGTAGTACAAGCATGAGTCGTTTCATAGTGAAATTAGACGCGGAGCAATACACCCGAATGTTTTCTCAATGCAGCTGGGTACCTGAAACTCCAAGGCGTGCAAGGTCTTGGGCAAGTTACGAAGTCCGAGGTTGGAGGTTATACATTCGGCTTGAACAAGGTTGGTCGTTGTAGCCTGCGGGGTCGCGGACCCGAGGCATCGGGGAAGTTTCAACCCACGTTATCGACAGTCATGAAGCCGTCTGAAATAGAGCAGTAGTTGGTCCTCACTGGTTGCTCCTCTTGGAATCTTATTATCTTACGACAGATTTGGTTGGAGTTGGGGTTCGTGAACTTTAGAGAAATTGGTGGAGGGGTTTTCAAATAGGTTAAAATCGCGGAGTCTATGGTGAACTCTGTTCTCATTCTTGCTAGCGTGCTTTGGACGCAGGCTCCTTCTCACTTGGCCGCGACTGCTCCTTCGGCTTTGCTTTCCAAGCCCGCTGTTGTCCAGACGCAGGGGTTGAAGGCGCTGGATCACTCGGTTTATGATCAGTGGAAGTCGATTCGGGGAACGACGATTTCGGATGATGGGAACTGGATTGCTTATGCGATTGCTGCCCAGGAAGGGGACATGGTTTTGGAGGTTCAGAACACTTCGACAGGTGCGAAGTTCACCACGGCTTTGGGGCAGTCATTGACGCTTCCGCAGGGGACGCCGATGAACCCTCGGATCACGATTTCGGGCGATTCGAAGTTCTTGATTGCGACCGTGAATCCGAGTTGGGAAGCTTACAAGAAGGCGCGAAAGGACAAAGTGAAGCCCGCTGACGTTCCGAAAGCGGGAATGGTGATTGTTGATTTGACTAAGTCTGCTGGTACAAACATGGAGAAAATCTCCAGTTGGCAGATGGCTCCTGAGGACAAGGGATTCCTTCTTTACAAACCAGAAGTAGCTCCGGCGGCAACAGCGAGTGGGGCTCCGGCGGCTGGGGCTCCGGCGAAAGAGGAAGCAGGAAAGGACGACGCCAAGAAGGAGACGGTCAAAAAGAAGGCCGACCACAAGGCGGGCGAGACCTACACGCTTCGAGAATTATCGACCGGAAAGGAGACAAAGTGGGAGAACGTTGCTTCGGCGGCGTTTAGCAAGAACGGCGAGAAGCTGGCCCTGGCGATTAGCTCGAAAGACGGGGCCGAGGACGGCATTGTCGTGGTTGACTTGAAATCGGGTGCGAAGACCGAGGTCGTTAAGGGGCTCGGGCGGTATCTGCGAATGGCGTTCGATGAAGAGGCTGGGCAACTCGCTTTTGTGACGGATAAGGATGACTACTTGGCGAAGCAACCGACGAACAGCCTTTACGTTTCGACGATTGGCAAGCCTGCGAAACTGGTGGCGAAGCTGGGGACCAAGGAGCTACCGAAAGATACGATGCCGGCGGCGGGGACGCTGAGCTTTAGCAAGTCGGGCAAGCGACTGCGATTTGGGGTGACGGGCAAGCCGACTCCGGAGCCGGAAGTGAATCCCGACGAAGCGGTTTCGCTGGACGTTTGGCACTACGATGACGAGCGGTTACAGACGGTTCAGTTGAACCAGCTTGCCGCGGATCGGGCGCGGAGTTTTGACTTCCTCTATCACATTAGTAGCGATAAGCTGGTGGAGCTTGAGACGGACGCATTTTCGGGGTCGTCGGTTTCTTCTGAGTTTGACAACGACTTGGGTCTGTCGATCTCGAACAAGGCTTATCGGAAGCAGTCTTCTTGGTCGGTTGGGGCTCAGGACATTTACACTATCAACTTGAAGACGGGCGAGCGGAAGGAGCTGGTTAAGGGGACGGATGCTTCGCTGGTTTTGTCGCCGAAGGGTCGGTTTGGAGTTGGGTACGAGGAGTCGAGCAAGAAGCTGGTTTCTTATGAACTGGCGACGGGTCGCAAAGTCGTTTTGAACAATGATTTGCCGCCGATTTGGGATGAGCTGAACGACGTTCCGGCTCCGGCGGGGCAGATCGGGTTTGCCGGATGGACGAAGGACGAGGCGCGGATTCTGGTTTACGATGCCTTCGACATTTGGGCGGTTGACCCTTCGGGCAAGGCTAAACCGGAGTGCGTGACGGGGGGCTATGGGCGGATGCAGTCGCTTCGGTTCCGCCGTTTAGGGCTTGATCCGGACGAAGTTTATGTTGACCTTTCGAAGCCGATGCTGCTGAGTGCGGTGGATACGGAATCGATGGATTCTGGGTACTACAAGCTTGAGGCGGGCAAGGCTCCGGAGAAGATCTTGATGGAGGCCGCCCAGTTCGGTGGGGCGGCTGGGCTTCGCGGAGTTGTTCAGAGTTCGGTTTCGAAGGCGAAGAATGCGGAGAAGGTGTTCTTTACTCGGCAGACGTTCCAGGAGTTTCCGGACTTGATGGTTGCGGATTCGGCGTGGACGTTTGCGAATCGGAAGCGGATTACGGATGCGAATCCTCAGCAGAAGCAGTACTCATGGGGAACAGCGGAGCACATCACTTATCGCTCGAACGACGGGGATGAGCTGCGGGGAATTCTTTATTCGCCAGACAAGGTCGATTATGTGAAGAAGCACCCGATGATCGTTTACTTCTATGAGCGAGACTCGGAGCTTTTGCATACTTATCGTTCCCCGGCGCCGAGCGCTTCGACGATCAATATTCCGCTGTTCGTGAGTCAGGGGTATGTGGTTTTGGTTCCGGATATTAAGTACAAAACTGGCTATCCGGGTGAGAGTGCGGTCAGCTGCATTCTTCCGGCGACGCAGGAGGCAATTCGGCGGGGGTTCGTTGATCCGAAACGAGTTGGGATTCAGGGCCAGAGCTGGGGCGGGTATCAGGTTGCTTATTTGGTGACGGAGACGGATATGTTTGCGGCGGGGTGTGCGGGGGCTCCGGTGAGCAACATGCTCTCGGCATACGGCGGGATTCGTGGGGAATCGGGCGTGGTTCGGCAGGGGCAGTATGAGATTGGTCAGAGCCGGATTGGGGAGTCGATCTGGGAATCGCCGTTGCGGTACCTGGAGAATTCGCCTCTGGTGCATGCTGACAAGGTGAAGACTCCGCTGTTGATGATGTCGAACGACAAGGACGGGGCCGTGCCTTGGCAGCAGGGGATCGAGTATTTCACGGGTTTGCGGCGGCTGGATAAACGGGTTTGGATGCTGAACTACAACGGCGAGGCCCACAACTTGGTGGAGCGTCGGAACCGAAAGGATTTCAGCGTTCGGTTGTCGCAGTTCTTTGATTACTACTTGAAGGACGGTCCTTTGCCGACTTGGATGGCGGAGGGGATTCCGGCGGTGAAGAAGGGCCGGACGATGGGGACTGAGCCGGTGGGTGAGAAGAAGTCGGGCGGCTAGGTATCCTACGACTATGCACAAAATCTCCGCCGTTGGCTTCGACGAATTCTCCTGTGAAGAGGGGACCAAGTTGGTTCTTGCTTTGGAAAATGGCGGAGTTGATGTTTCGCACCGCTGCGGCGGGAACGCTCGGTGCACGACGTGCCGCGTCAAGTTTCTGAGCGAGGAGCCGCCGATGGGGGATGCGGAGAAGGATTGCTTGGAAGAAGACGGCGTGCTGGGCGAGTTCCGGCTTTCGTGCCAGATCCGGGTGGACCGGGACATGTCGGTCGAGGTTCTTCAGCCTGTGAGCACCGCCGCTTGGGACAACCCGGGCGGCGATGTGGAGCCCTGACGAAAAGGTTCCAAAGGACGTGAATCTGATGTATGATAAAGCCATGAACCCTGAGTCCACCAGTCAACCGATCAAGCTGACGGATGCAGAAAAAGCGTTAGTGCGGGCAGGCCTTCGGAGCTTTGAGCAGGGTGAATGTCGAACCGAATCCGAAGTTCTCGCTTCAATTCACAGCAGCGTGGAGTCGTGGAAGCAGAAGAAACTGGCGTCGTAACCTACAGCCCTGAGGCTGAGAACGATTTAGTACAGAACCATGGACACACTGCGCACCATTGGGGTCTGGATCAGGCATACGTCTACACGGAACTTCTGATGGAATCAGCTAGAAAGGCTGCAAAACGGGAGCTACCTTGGCGAGAAGTCGAGGATTTCGATGGGCTGTACTCGGTGATCGTGAAATGGAAGAACGCGACTTACAACCACAACATCGTTTTCAAACCTGTTCAGGGTGGGATTTACGTTGTTCGGGTTTTGCACGGGGCGATGGATATAGCGACTCACCTAGGGTGAGGACTGAAGCTAAGCGGGTATCCTCTTAGGTTCAAAATGAGCTTTAGATCGCGCACGCATACCTGCGGAGAGCTTCGCGCTACGAACGCGGGCGAGACCGTCACTCTGAATGGCTGGATTCACCGGGTTCGGGATTTGGGGGGGCTTTGGTTTGCGGATATGCGGGATCGGAATGGGCTGGTGCAGATTGCGCTCGACCCGGAGAAGTTTGCTAATCGGGCGGAGATTCGGCCGGAGTGCTGTTTGGAAGTCACTGGAGTTGTGACTCTACGCGACGAAAAGACCAAGAACGCCGAGATGCCGACGGGGGAGATCGAGGTTGTCTTGACTTCGTACACTTTATTGAGCCCGGCGAAGCCTCTGCCCTTCCCGGTTTCGGATGAAGCTCAGATGGCTTCGGTTTCGGAAGAGCTTCGTTTGAAGCACCGGTACCTGGACCTTCGACGGTCGTATATGTATCGCTCGCTTGCGATGCGGTCTTCGGCGAATCAGCGGTTGCGAAACTTCCTTTCCGCGCGTGGGTTCTTGGAGGTCGAGACTCCGATTATCACGAAGTCGACTCCGGAGGGCGCACGGGACTACTTAGTTCCTTATCGACAGGAGGCTGGGCTCTGGTACGCGCTGCCTCAGTCGCCTCAGCAGTACAAGCAACTATTGATGGTCAGCGGGGTTGAGCGGTATTTCCAGATTGCGCGTTGCTTCCGAGACGAGTCTTCGCGGGCTGATAGACAACCCGAATTCACTCAGCTCGACATTGAGATGTCGTTCATTACCGAGGAAGATATTCTCACTTTGAACCAGGAAATGGTTCGGGAGGTCGTTAATGGCCTGATCACTGAGTTTGGTTTGGATAAGGAACCGGTTGGAGATTTCCCTCGCATGACCTACGCCGAGGCGATGTCGCTGTACGGATGCGATAAGCCGGATATCCGGTTTGGGCTGGAGCTGTTTGACGTCACTTCAATTGTTTCAGGGTCGGAGTTTGGGGTTTTCCAGAACACGATCGAGAGTGGCGGCGTCATTCGTGGCGTTCGATATCCGGGCGGATCGGGGCTCTCGCGAAAGGAAGTCGGAGTCTTGGAGGACTTCTCGCGTGAGTTTGGCGCGAAGGGCATGGCGTCGATTTCGTTCATCGCGGAAGGCGAGGGCGTGGCCCTGCCGGGCGGACTGATTGCCAAGTCGTCGATCACCAAGTTCTTCACTCCGGAGCAGTTGCAGGCGATTGCCGATGCTGGAAAGGCGGAGGCGGGCGACTTGTTCTGCTTCATCGCCGATGGCTACGAGGCCGGGAACAACGTTCTTTATCGTTTGCGATTGGAGATTGGAGATCGCTGTGGGCTTCGCGATCCCCGAAAGCTGGCGTATATGTGGGTCACCGACTTTCCTCTCTTCGAGTGGGATGCCGACGGCCAGCGATGGTCGGCGATGCACCACCCGTTCACGGCTCCGAAGACCGAGGATATTCCTTTGCTTGCCGAGACTCCGGGCAAGGCTCGCGCTCAGGCTTACGACATGGTTTGCAATGGTAGCGAGTGCGGCGGTGGTTCGATCCGAATCAACCAGAGCGACCTTCAGGCCCAAATGTTCGGCCTCCTCGGCATCGACGCGGCGACGCAAGAAGAGCGCTTCGGACACCTGCTTGAAGCATTTAGTTACGGCGCGCCGCCTCACGGCGGAATCGCATGGGGCATGGACCGCCTCATCATGCTCCTCGCTGACACCGAGAACATCCGCGAAGTCATCGCGTTCCCCAAGACGGGGCCGGGAATGGATCCGCTAATGAACGCTCCGAGCACGATTGACTCCCAGCAGTGGGCGGAACTTGGCCTTAAGAGAGGTTAGATAGGTCAAGTCCGTTGCTAATCAAGGCAACTTCCTGAATCTAATTTCTCGTTTGTCAGGACTGGTCTTTGCCATCCCGCCTCCCTTTGCTGAAGTACCTGCGTTAATAAAATAGTAGGCGGATGTGCTACCGACTTTGAGATTCCGACGCTCAACATCCATGAATCCAGCAATCTGAACGGCATTAAGCACGAAATACCTGATAACCCCTTCAGAAGCGCCATAGGATTTCCCATCAAGAGCCGAAGTCGGATCGAGAAGTTTCCAACCATATGGAGCAAGATTGGCATACAAAAACGAGTGACTCAATGTGTCGTTCCCAGACTGACTCCAAAATCCGCCGTAAACTTGGAAGCAAGGAATATGTTGCTTTCTTAGTACCGCGCCGTAGAGAGTTGCAGCCGTTTGGCAACCAAATTCCGTCAACTGACAGATCCCGCTGGCATGTTGCGAGTCACCTCGCCTGCCACCTGGGCCCGCTGGGATTTTGGAGTATTTGAAGCACTTATCCAAAACTTTGTACGTGCGCTCAATGTATTCAGACCAGCGCTCAGACTCTCCCTTTTGCATCTCCCATTTTTTGTACCACTCCTGAAACTTCGGATGCTCGTAGTCGTAGCTCACTTCTTCCCCGAGGGAGACAAACTGGGGTGTCATTGTGACCGGTTCAGTGCTAACAGCGTTGGCTTGGATATAGCTCCAAATTTCTGCCTTCATTATCACGGTCATTGTTTTCGCCTCGGGCATGACCTCAAGACACCACATCTGTTGTTGCCCACGGTTGAGGGGACCTGAAATTTTGCGCAACACACGACCGCCTTCGACAGTTACAGAGTCGGAAATGATTTCCTGAGTGGGCAAATTTGGCGGGCGGCAGACCATGATCTCAACCGTCTTACCGGGCTCGCACGACTGAACCCATTCTCGCGCCGTGAGCTCGCCTCGCAACTTTCCATAACGTTGGAAACCAGCCTCCATTGCCAAAGCTGGTTTTGAACCGGTGTTCTGCATAGGTTCCTTGTTTGCCAACAGCACTAGAGCGGATAAACCAAGCATCCGTAAAATATACACCAATTGTTGGCTGTCAGAATTTTTACGTGTGAGGGTCACGATCAGTCCACGGACGAGGGACCTTCTTCTATGCGCCGACGTTCGACACAATTCAATCCTAGTGTCCTCCAGCTATAGAGGACATTAGAATTCTTGGTAAGCTTTTGAGGAATCTAGGGCTTAGTCAACTACTTCGAGATCAACCGCCGGAACCATGCCGATTCTGGCGCCTTCGGCCAGTAGCAATCGGATCGCCTTGACGCCTTCTTCGCCCATATCGCGAGTTCGCTCGTTGACGTACATGCCGACGAACTTGTCGGAAGTTCCCTCGTCCATTCCACGAGCGTATTGCAGGGCGTGGCCAAGGGCGTTTTGGCGGTTATGGAGACCGGCTTCAATTGACTCTCGCATGCAGCGAGAGACTTCGATGACGGCGTCGTGGCCGAGGTCTTTGCGAACGACATTCACACCCAATGGTAATGGGAGGCCGGTCTTCTTGCGCCACCACATGCCCATGTTTGCGATCTCATAGAGGCCTTCTTCGGAGTAAGTCAGTTGGCTCTCGTGAATGATCAGACCAGCGACGTAGTCGCCGCGTTGAACTGCGGGGACGATTTCGTCGAAGGGGACGACCTCGTACTTCAGGTTCGCGTTGGTGCCAAAAGTGTCTTCGAAGAACAGGTTGAGTTCAAGAAATGCGGATGTGAGCTTGCCAGGAACCGCAATCGTGATCTCTTCTAGCGAAGAAACCGAAATTGGCGAAGCGGCAACCACCATCGGGCCGTATCCGTCGCCAAACGAGCCACCGTGCCGAAGCAAGGCGTACTTGTCTGCCACGTAGGCAAAAGCGTGAACCGAAATCGCGGTGGATTCGAGCTTGCCTTCCATCGCCCAGTCGTTGAGGGTCTGGATGTCGCGCAGGATGTGCTCGAACTGAAATTCGGACTTGACGGTGCCGGATGCGAGGCCCCAGAACATGAAGGCGTCGTCGGAATCGGGCGAGTGGCCGAGGCGAATCGTTTGCGCGGCGGTAGTCACATGTATAGTCTACGTCCCCAACCGCGCTAAAATAGCGTGTGGCGCGAAAACCAACCCTGAGTCCAAGCCGGATCACAACGTTTCTCGCGTGCCCAAGCAAGTACCTCTGGACCTATATTGACCCGCGCGGGAAGTGGTATTTGCGAGCGAAAAGCTACTACTCATTCGGCACGACTCTGCACAAGGTAATGGAGCGGTTTCACGACGAGGGGGACCAGGGCGTCACCACGGTCGGCGATGCGCTACGGATCTACGAAGAGAGTTGGATTGACGCGGGATTTGCTTCGGCTGAGGAGATGCAGGAGGCTTACGGCGAAGGCAAGGAAATTGTTGCGGCGGTGATTGCCGAGGAAGAAGTCGCTCGTCGCGAGTCAGGAGTTAGGACTTTGGCGGTTGAGAAGCTTTTGAAACGCGACTTAGGGCCGTTTGAGCTGATAGGGCGCGTGGATCGGCTGGATGAGTATCCGGATGGTCGGATCGATATTGTTGACTACAAATCTGGGCGCGCATCGGTTACAGAGGCTCAAGTTAAGGACGATTTGGCGATGGCTTGCTACCAGTTGCTTGCTCGGTCTATTTTCCCCGATCGTCCGGTGACGGCGACGATTCATGCTCTGCGGGTGCAGGCAAGGGCCACTACTTCTCTTTCGGCACTTGAACTCGAGGAGTTTGAGCGGGACATTGTTCAGATTGGCGAGACGATTCTCTCGGCTTCCATTGATGACTATTCTCCGCGGCCGAAGCCGCTTTGCGATGGTTGCGACTTCCTTGCGCTTTGCAAGAAGGATCCGAGGTACGAATGACTCCGTTACCGCGCGAATTTGGAGCCAAGCTCGGTGCTTGGGACCCGGTGAACGGGTGGGCACCAGTTGCCTGGCAAGATACGTATTCTAAGGAAGCGATTTCGGGCGTTTCTCGTTTACTCGTGGCCCCTCGTCGCCCTTTAGAGTTTGTCTCGGAAGTGTTGGGAGTTTATGGGGAGAGATTTCGGCTCGTTTATTTGTTGGTCACTCCGCCGGACGGATACGAGTTTGCTCGTTACGAACTTGCATCGCTTTCGCTTGCTGAAGTTCAAGCCTTTCTGTCTGAGTTTGGTGTGTTCTTGGGACGAGATGCGCGGCATCACGTTTGGATTCACGCTATGGATAGCGGTGGAACGATTATCTGGGACGAGCATGATTGGGTGTATTGCTACGGCCATCTGTCATCGGTTTCTGAATTGTTGGTCGAGAAAGGCTTCATTGAAGGCAAGCCCGAAATCCCATTTCCACACCTTCATAACGAAGACCCTGACCTAACTCCTGAGATGGAGCGAATGCTGACTAGCCTTCCCTGGGTCCAAACGCCAGTTTCCAACCCTCACTAATCTGCGATTGCAACCTAACGCTAGGTTAAGCGTAAGTGTATAATTAGCGTCAAACCGCGCGGAATTACACCCAATGAAACGATTTCTCAACTGGCTAAAAGGGCTCTTCAACAAGACGATGGACAAGTTGGAGGATCCCGAAGTGATGCTGGATCAGGCCAAGAAGGACATGCAAGCGGCTCTTTTGAGTAACCGCGAGAAGGCAGTTCAGGCGATCACCCAGAAGAATATGCTGGAGAACGAGCTGAAGCAGCAGCAGAATAAGGCCGCTTCGCTTGAGTCCAAAGCGACCATGGCTCTTAAGCAGGGTGACCGTGCGCTGGCGACTCAGTTCATGCGCGAGAAGATGAACATTGACTCGGTCGTTGCTTCTTTGCAGGCTTCATACGATTCTGCGGTCGCCACCGTTGAGCAGGTTAAAGTTGGCATCAAGCGTCAGGAAGAAGAGGTTCGCAAGAAGACCGCCGAAGCTCTGGCGCTCAAGGCTCAGTGGAAGTCGGCTCAGATTCAATCGTCGATCAGCAAGGCCCTCGACGGACTCTCGTTCGAGAACGAATTCGAAGGTTTTGGCGCGGTTGAGAACCGAATCAAAGAGAAGCAATCCGAAGCGGCTGCTCGGGCCGAAATGGGTAACGAGTCGCTCTTCGGAAAGATTCAGCAGATGGAGTCCACTTCGCGCGACCTCGAAGCTGAGTCCGAGCTCGATAAGCTGGAAGAGAAGCTTGGTCTGAAGCCGGTCACGGCTACTGAGTCGGTGACTCCTTCGGTGAGTGTTGTTCAGGGCGGAGCAGCAGCTCCTGGGGCTTCGGCAAGTGAAGCCGAGAAAGCTCTCGAAGATCTCGAGAAGCGATTGAATAGCTAGTTCCGTTGGAGTAGTGGAGATATAACTTCAACTCCAATTTGTGCGTATGCACTGATATGCTCAAACCAATTCTGGGACTTCTGATCGGTGCAGTGCTGGGATTCGGCTACCACAAGCTGATGGTCCGTTGCAACTCGGGCTGCCCTAACATGAAGTACCCGATGCTTCCGGTCGCAGTTCTTGGTGCGATTGGCGGCTTCATCGGCTCACGAATCAAGTAACCTTAACCTCATGGCATCTGCTGAGTTGATGCGCCTCCATAAGCTCCACGAGATTGATCGTGCGATTCTACAAATTCGCAAGCGCGCGGCGGCGATGGAAGAAGGTGTCAAGTTGCAAGCTCTTGCCGAAAGGGCAAAAGCCAACTTCGCTGAGGCGAACGCGAAGTACCACGAAAAGCACGGCGAGCAGCGGGATCTCGAACTGGCAAACCAGCAAATTGCCGATAAGGTGCTGTCGATCGAGAAGCAACTGTTCGGAGGGAAGATCACTAACCCGAAGGAGATCGAGGCACTCGAACATCAAAAGGCTCGGCTTATTGCCAACCAATCGGTTAACGACGAGAAAATCCTTGTTTACTGGGACGAGGTTCCACCGCTGAAGTCGGCCGCCGAGGAAGCGAAAAAGCAAGCCGAGGCGGCGATCAAGAAGTTCGCAGACTGGAGGACCATGGCGGCGACCCAGAAAGCAGAGCTAGAAATGCGGTTTAAGGAGCTGAGTTCGCAGCGGCCCGCTTTGGCAAAGACAATTGGCCCAGCGCTCATTGGGCGGTACGACGCAATTCGGGCCAAACACCATGTCGGAATGGCGGATGTTACTCACGAAAAGACCTGCGAGGAGTGTGGCTCGACGATTCCCGAGATGGTGATGGTGCAGCTCATCGAGGACAAAGTGGTTGTGTGCGAGGGGTGCAGCCGGATCCTGTATTACACCGGCGGTGTGATTTGAGGGCTTGGCCTGGTCTGCTTGCTTTGACCCTCTTAGGCTGCGCTAAATCGCCCCTAAACCCTGATGCCGACGCGACGCGTCTCATTTTCCGAATGTCGGTAGACGGCCAAGTCCGCTCCGACTACGTGTACATCTTTGCGATTCGGACGAGCACCGACCTCAACCCGACCACCGACGGCCCTCTTCCGGTTGTGGCGTTTCCTACCAATAACGGCTTTCTGACAGGCAATGCCACTTACTTTGTCCGCTGGACACCCGAGACGCGCCAGTACACTTTGTATAAGTTTACGGATTCATCCTTATCGTTTTTCAATGCGGTCGGTATCCCACTCAACTCGCTCGACGTCTCGACCGGATCAAAGACGCTCGGCTTCGAGCTTTCTTTGAACCAGTTAGCCGATACGGTGGCGGATGCCAAGGCGCTTCAGTCGATCCAAGTCAATCTGCTGACCATGAACCGGCTTCTCGACCCGTCGAGCGGATCGAGTCGGATCATTGACAGCCTGGGGAACAATCGGAACATCGCGGAGATCAACTCATTCGTTCGGATTCCGCTAGCCACATCGCAGGTGTACGACAACTCACGCTTTGCTTTCCTTGAGCCAAGCACGCCAGACACAAACGACCCAGATCTCGACATCCGGGACTGGAGCATTGAGGTTCGCAACCAGTGAAAGTCACGGTTCTTGGCTCGAACGGAATGCTCGGTACCGACGTGGTGAAGGTGCTTGAGGCATTGGGTCATGAGGTTCGCGCTTTGACCCGCGCCGATATCGATCTCACAAAGCCGGCGACGATTAACGACTGCAAATGGCTTGCGAAGAAGAACGCCGACTGGGTGGTGAACTGCATCGGTTACACCGCGGTTGATAAAGCTGAGGAAGAGCCGGAAGTAGCGTTTGACGTCAATGAAGAGGGGATTTTGAACTTGTGTGGCAAGCTCAACGGGGGACCTCGATTGTTACACGTCTCTACAGATTTTGTATTTGATGGCTCGGCTTCGGCTCCTTATGTCGAAACCGACGAGACGAATCCCTTGGGGATTTACGGACAATCTAAGCTCGCGGGAGAGCACTACGCAGAGGCGATGCTTGATGATCCGGTGATCTTCCGCACAAGCTGGCTTTTTGGACCCAGCGGAAAGAGCTTTCCTTTGACGATGATAAACGCTCACAATGCTGGGCGCCAACTTCGGGTGATCGGAGACCAGTTCGGGTGTCCGACGTACACTGTTGACTTGGCGACCGCAATCGCTTCGGCGATAGAAGGGGGGTTGCCTTCAGGGGTTTACCATGCTTGTGGTAGCGAGTCGATGAGCTGGCACGAGTTCGCGGAGCGTGTGCTGTCGGTTTATCGAGACGAATCGGTTTCGGTTGAAAAGATAGGCACGGCGGACTATCCCACTCCTGCCCAGCGACCGGCTTACTCGGTGATGAGTAACGCCAAGCTAGCCGGGGCCGGGATCAATCCTTGGCGGTCGACTGAGTCGGCGGTTGAAGAGTTTGTTGAGCGGTTGCGTCGAGCAGGTAAGATTTCGAGACTATGAGCGGAATCTTCGCGTTTTCGATGTTGTTAGCTGGTCAATCATCAGTGACCGCGACCCTTTCGATCCCAGTTTACGATTTTGACTACAAGACAAGCGCGGTCAAGGGAGGGGTACCCACAAAGCTCCCGACTGGATTCAAAGAAGTGAAACCAGGCACGGGGAAAATCGAATCCAAAAGCGGCTCGATCTCGTTCACGCTAGCCAAGTCGGGTCAGCCGATCCCGACTCCGCAACGAAACCCCGAAGCTAAGAAAGGTGAAGAGTGGACGACTATTCGCCTCGTGAAGTGGAT
This sequence comes from Armatimonadota bacterium, assembly GCA_037138755.1. Classification (NCBI taxonomy): domain Bacteria; kingdom Bacillati; phylum Armatimonadota; species Armatimonadota bacterium. The sequence continues at coordinate 350,112 of JBAXHT010000002.1, forward strand.
CGGTTGGCGCAACCTCAAGGGGAATCAGGAATTCTATAAGCTCACTTGGAGCAGCTACCGGGTTAACGCAGTTCTGACCGCGAAAACGAAGAATGATCTGCCCGAACTACGCAAGGCGCTCGGGGTCATGTGCGATAACTTGACGTTCTGAGCGAGTCGCAACTAACCGTTTTCCTAGTTTGATACCCGGCTGTTCAATGAAACGGTAGGTAAGAGCTGAAACCAGGACAGTAGACGCGAATAGTGCAAACGTAAAGTATGCCGTATTGCTCATAACGCCAGTTGGTCGCAGCCAAATCAGTACCACTCCGTGAACGAGATAGATCGAGTAGCTGATCGTGCCCAAATACACAAACAAAGGAGAAACCTTTGTGTCGTTTGCAGAAAGCGCGACGATGAATCCGCCTACGGCAACCAGCATGGTCGGGTAGTGGCTCAATGTCGCCAGTGAGTTAGCGTTGATGGAGATTGACGTGAACCACTGGAGCGATATTGAAGACACTGCCAGGGCTGTTATCATCACAATCTGGCGCTTCGTGATTTCGGCAGCGCGGTAGGAGTAGTACGCACAGCCGAGGAACATGAAGGCGAAGCCAATCAGTCGATCTCCACCTAACGACCGACCTGTCACCCATGATGCTAGATTGAGGAGGATTAGTAGTACTGAGATGGTCGGGCTGAGCTTGTACAATTTTGAGCTCCTATTAAGAGCAAACAGAGTCCCAAGAAGACAGTAGAACACGAGTTCATAACCTAGCGTCCAGTAGGCACCCCGTAAGCTAGGGAATCCAAGAAACTCTTGCACCATTGTTAGGTTCAGAACTGCACTCAAAACAAAGGATTTAGGACTTAACCAAGGTGTCGCCCCGATCATAAAGCCAGTTATTGAAACGGCCAGGCTAACAATAAACAGTGGGTACATCCTAAACACTCGACCGATCGCAAAGTCCTTTACGGTTTTGACTCTCTTGAGGCTAAAGGGAATCACGAATCCGCTTATCATGAAGAAGAGATAGACTCCCCCCGCGCCGAGATGGATGAATTGGCTGATTGATTTGAATGTGGCTAAAGAGGCAATCTCGATTGCGTGGGCCACAAGCACTGCAATTGCGGCGAAGCCGCGTGCCGCATCTATGCCCTTGTATCGACTTTGGTCGGTTGCCTGGGCCATTAGTTGCGAGTATATCCCAGGGAGTTGCGACACTCCTCGAGCGCAGCTATTCTCTTGCTGGGTGATTTGCCTGATTCATCTGCCGGAATATGAATCTTAGTGTAACGTCTGGGTCAGAGCTTCATGAACTAGGGCGGGTTCTCAGGCGGCCATGCGTCAAGAACCCCGAGGCTAAGTAGGGTTAGAAACGGACCGCTGTCCACTTTGAGAATTCGACTGGATGGCAAAACCTCGAGAGAGACTCAGAATTTCGCAAGGTCACTTGTAGCAGCAACCAGGCAATGCGGTTCTGAGCGCGAAATCCAAGTCGGATCTCTATGAACTACGCAAGGCGCTCGAGGTCATGTGCAACAACTTGACGTTCTAAAAACTCGCCGAAAAGCATCGTTCTCTGCCGGGCAGCACCTTCGAACAAGAAATAGATCATGGGTGCAACCGTGAGCCCAATTGGTATCAATTCGATGCCTGGCATCTGCGCCAGCTTGGAAAGATACACCATGCCAATCTGCAATAGGCAGACAATGGCAAAGGTCGGCCAAAGCCCCCTTGTTGTTAAGCGAGTAGGGCCAACCACCGGCCAATCCTCAATCTTTGGGATACCTGCCAGAACAGTCTGCCGTCGATTTTCTGACGTGAGCATAGGAGCAAGTGCCTCTCGAATATCCCTCCCTGGTTGCCACAAAAAGAGCTGAATCCCGTCCCTAGACGTTATGCACGCCACGGGTTGAACTCTGTTTTCGATCATGACCGAGCCAAATTCGATCCCAGTCCCAATGTGCTCTATCAACAAACGGTGCTTTGCATCGATCCGAAAGCAGTCTGTACCAGACTGCTTTAAACATCCGTAACCAACCCAGCCCTTCTGTTGCCCCAATAGCATGGTGTTCTGCATACCGAAAGAGTAGAAGAGAGGCACACCTTCGTCACAGGACTGCACGACATCCCAGGTATGGCGTTCGCCCCGATGTAAAGCGTAGAGCAGAGCGCCAAAAGTACAGATTACAAGGGGGAGTCCTATTGCGCCTCTGGAATCGCCCTTTGGAATCTGTTGAATGATGAAACCAGAAATCAACGATAGGATGATAAATGCCACCATCCCATATGCCAGATACCTCAGGGAACCCGGTGCAGTAAACATAACTAGCGCGGCCCGCTCTTCTCTTGTCTTCCAGCTGACACGAGCACTGCAAAATTTCATTTCAAATTCGGCGCAAGAATCTTCGTCCAGATTGCATAGCCTTTGGCGTTCATATGGAGCATATCGCCGAGGAATAGGGACTCGTCGGGGCGGCCGTCGGCGTTGAGCATTGCATCCCAACAAGAGACGAAACCTGTTCGAGGCTGAGTTGCCAGAAAGTCTTTGATCAGGTGGTTGCCATAGGTGTATTTGGCCCTTAGGTGCCAACGCGCTGGACTAGGCTTCATTGCGCAGTAGAGGATATCGGTTCCGGGAAGCTCCTTACGAGTAAGGTCAAAGAACTTCTTAAAGTTCTCGAAGACTGCGTACGCCGGAGTGGTTCCGCCAGCGAGGTCATTTTCGCCGCAGTAAATCACGATTTGTTTGGGTTTGTAGGCGGTGAAGACCTTGTAGTCGCGGATCAAATTTCCGAGTCCAGAGCCACCGTAGGCGCGATTAAAAACGCCTTTTCCTGGAAAAGCACTTTCCATCGTCTTCCAATTTGTGAACGTCGAAGAACCGATAAAGAGGATCCTGCCGGAGCCTGGCGGGTTCTTTTGATCGAGGGCAGCCCAACGATCGAGATCTGCTTGATAGACATAGGACTTCTGGCTTAGGAAGGTACAGATAAGCAGCGCGGTATTCATCGAACTTCACGTACGAAAACTTGAATCAATCAGCACGAGGCTGGGCAAACTTCTTTCCGAGTTCTAGTCCGGTTTTCTCGATCAGAGTGTAGCCAAGAAAACCAGCCAAGATCGATAAGCCAACCTGAATCGACACCTTAGCATATGGATTCTCACCACCTGACACGAAGTGAAGAACCAGGCCGTGGAGAAGGTAAATCGAGTAGCTCCAAACTCCTAGCTTGTTCAGCCACATTGGATACTTGAGCTCCTTGAACTTAGTCAGTAACCAGAACACGACAAATCCAGATAGAGCGCTGATAATGGCGCAGGCCTTTGTTGGCTGGATATCTTGCGGGGAGAGTCGATGATCACGATAGTTAAGAAGTGCTGAGATTGTGACCACAGCAAAGTTAGCGACCAACCAGGCGGCTAGCTCCTGTTGAGAGATGTCACCGGCTTTTGCGCGATAGAACAGGAGTCCACCCAGAATCGAAGTGAACACTGCGATGGCTCCCGCTGGGAATCTAATGTGTAGAAGGACTGGAAAAATGACACCGACGGCTAAAAACAAAGCAAGCAAGACACCGACGATCAGTCGAGTGTTACTGAGAAATCCAATTGCAAACGCGATGGATATCCCGATGTAAAGAAGCATTTCAACGCCCAAGGTCCAAGAAACGGCGCTTGTCGACGGAATTCCCACGAAGTCCTGAAGAAGCGACAAGTTGCCAATGAGATGCTTGAGATTCATAGGATTGTACTGAGTGTGCATGTTAACGCCAAGCAGTATCAAAACACTCACTAGCACCACTTGAAAGATGTAAAGCGGGCCGAGACGCCAAAACCGACCAACCCAAAATGATTTCAAGCTCTTTCGGCGCTCTAGGCTGTGAGGCACAATGTAGCCGCTCACGAAGAAGAAGAGCACAACCCCAAATCGTCCAGGACTCCACAGCGTCGAAAACAAGTCAGGAGCCCACGCAAAGGCTCCCCACACAGAGTGTTGCAAGACGACCGCTATTGAAGCTATTCCACGCGCTGCATCCAGAAAAGCCCATCTTTCAGCAGTTGCGGTAGGGGCGGTCATTGAAGAAGAGTTTACACAAAAAAAGACTCCCTTTCGGGAGCCTTCTTACATATTAACCGGGCGACAAGCCTTTCTCGCGGCACCCTGCGGTGCAACTACCTCAGCCAAGACGTAGCTTAACTGCTGTGTTCGGAATGGGAACAGGTGTTTCCTACGCTTTATGACCACCCGGAAAGTGGTAGGGATATTCGATTGTAATAACCGAAGCCCTTTGAGAGCCGCACATGAAACAAGAAGCACATCGAGTAACTTTATAAGAGCTGCGTAAGCAAGCCCTCGGACAATTAGTATCACTCACCTTAATCCATTACTGGACTCACAGCCGTGACCTATCAACCTTGTAGTCTTCAAGGGTCCTTACAAATTGAGAAATCTAATCTTGGGGTGTGCTTGGCGCTTAGATGCTTTCAGCGCTTATCACGACCAGACGTGGCTACCCAACGTATGCTCCTGGCGGAACAATTGGTACACCAGAGGTCTGTTCATCCCGGTCCTCTCGTACTAAGGACGACTCCCCTCAAATTTCTTACGTGCGCAGTGGATAGGGACCGAACTGGCTCACGCCGTTCTGAACCCAGCTCGCGTGCCGCTTTAATCCGTGAACTCCGGAACCCTTGGGACCTTGTACAGCCCCAGGATGCGACGAGCCGACATCGAGGTGCCAAACCATGCCGTCGCTGTGAGCGCTCGGGCAAGATCAGCCTGTTATCCCCGGGGTAGCTTATATCCGTTGAACCCTGACGCGCCCACGCGCAATCAGAGGGTCACTTAGCTCGACTTTCGTCCCTGCTCGACTTGTCTGTCTCACAGTCAAACCCACTATATACCTATACGCTCAACGGCTGATTTCCAACCAGCCTGAGTGGATCTTTAGGCGCCTCCGTTACTTTTTCGGAGGCGACCGCCCCAGTCAAACTACCCGCCTGACAATGTCTTCGAACCAGATAATGGTCCAAGTTAGTGAATCAGATGCAAAAGTGTGGTGTTCCATTGGTGCCGAAGCTCCCACATACGCTCTGCATTTACACCCAAGTCACAATGTCAAGGTGTAGTAAAGCTCCACGGGGTCTTTCCGTCCTACTGCGCATAACCCGCATCTTCACGGGTACTACAGTTTCATCGAGCTTCTCGTTGAGACAGTGCCATAGTCGTTACACCTTTCATGCGGGTCGGTATTTAGCCGACAAGGAATTTCGCTACCTTAGGACCGTTAGAGTTACGGCCGCCATTCACCCGGGCTTCGATTCAATGCTTCGGTTTCCCTAACATCTCCTGTTAACCTACGGGCATTGGGCAGGTGTCAGCCCCTATACTTCGGTTTTCACCTTAGCAGAGACCTGTGTTTTTGGTAAACAGTCGCCATGGCTGCTTCGCTGCGACCCCTTGCGGGGCGCCCCTTATTGCTAACTTACGGGGCTCATTTGCCTAGTTCCTTAACGAGAGTTCTCTCGAACGCCTGAGTCTCCTCGACTCATCTACCTGTGTCGGTTTACAGTACGGTCAGATATACAATTAATGCTACGGGACTTTTCTAGGCCCCACGCAATCTCAGTTCGTTTGCTCCGAAGAGCGCCCTTCCCCGGCCCCGCTCTTTTGAAAAACCCCCTTAACAGGAGTTAGAGTTTCGGCCTAGCCCGCAACAACCAACGGTGCGGGATGAGATATTGTGAAGCGTCCTCCCCTGGCTCGTATACCTGGGTCTGGAATGTCTACCAGATGTCCATCGGCTACGCCTTCTGGCCTCACCTTAGGAACCGCCTAACCTCCGTATGACGAACATAGCCGGAGAAACCTTAGATTTTCGGCGGAAAGGATTCTCACCTTTCTTATCACTACTCATGTCTGCATTCTCACTTGTGTACGCTCCACTGTTGCTTCCGCTACAGCTTCACTGCATACACAACGCTCCCCTACCGATCGTATAAATACGATCCCAAAGCTTCGGAAGATAACTTTAGCCCCCATACATTTTCCGCGCAAGATCACATTCGGCCAGTAAGCTATTACGCACTTTTTAAAGGGTGGCTGCTTCCAAGCCAACCTCCTGGCTGTTTACGCGATCTCACATCGTTTCACACTTAGTTATCGTTTAGGGCCCTTAGCTGTTGATCTGGGTTGTTTCCCTTTTGACAATGGATCTTATCACTCACTGTCTCACTGCCTTGCTTAATTTCATGGTATTCGGAGTTTGGTTGGGTTCGGTAATCGGGTAAGACCCCTAGCCCATTCAGTGCTCTACCCCCATGAAACATACAAGACGCTGCACCTCAATGCATTTCGGGGAGAACCAGCTATCTCTGCGTTCGATTGGCATTTCACCGGACTTACCACAGCTCATCCCGAGATTTTTCAACATCAATGAGTTCGGTCCTCCATGGTGTGTTACCACCACTTCAACCTGGCCATGGCAAGATCACGCAGTTTCGGGTCTAATAATGCTGACTAGACGCCCTATTCGGACTCGGTTTCCCTTCGCCTCCGTGTCTGAAACACTTAGGCTTGCCAACACTATTAACTCGCAGACTCATTCTGCAAAAGGTACGCCGTCGCACCTGAATGGATTACTCCATACATTGTGCTTCGACTGTTTGTGGACACGACGATTTCAGGTTCTATTTCACTCCCCTACCCGGGGTTCTTTTCACCTTTCCCTCACGGTACTGGATGCACTATCGGTGACAAGATATATTTAGCCTTACCGAGTGGTCTCGGCAGGTTCACACGGGGTTCCTCGTGCTCCGTGCTACTCAGGTGCCACCTTCAAATTGTTTACGTGTTTTTATATACGGGGCTATCACCCTCTATGGCCGGACTTTCCAATCCTGTTCTATTAACTGTAAATTTTGTTTTTCCAACTTCTCCTAATCAAAGTCACCTTTCGATGATCTTGATTAGAAGGGGTTGGTGGTGGTCCTACAACCCCAACAGGCAAGCCTGTTGGTTTGGGCTTTTCCGCTTTCGCTCGCCGCTACTTACAGAATCTCTTCGATTTCTTTTCCACTGGTTACTTAGATGTTTCAGTTCACCAGGTTCCCTCTACATATCCTATTTTTTCAGATATGAGTGACCAAACATTACTCTGGCCGGATTTCTCCATTCGGAAATTCTTGGATCAAAGCTTTTGTGCAGCTCCCCAAGACGTTTCGTCGCTTACACGTCCTTCATCGGTATCTTGTCCCTAGGCATTCATCGTCGGCCCTCTTTAGCTTGCTTTACGCAGCGCTTATAGAGTTGCTCGATGCGCTTCTTGTTTCGCTATGCGGCTTTCAAAGAACTTCTTCTTCGAGTGAGAATTGTGCTAAGATTTCTCTTCAGCGCCCTTCTCTCTCTGTTTCGCTTTTCGTTTTTTCAACTCAGCGACAAACAGAAATGATACCAGCGGCCACCTCGATTGTCAACACCTGATTAACATTTCTTTGAAAAAAGATGCTTCTTGGCTCGCTGACGCGTCTTGTATCTTTTGGCTGTCAACCATTCTCTCAGTAGGGAGCAGGTTCAAAACACCGTATTTTGCAGTCAGCTTTCATTGGTTCTGCGTCTGAAGCGGGATAGAGTGCCGCTCACACCTATATTGAGGTAACGCATGGAGACTCCTTGTGCACACTCGGGCAAGTCCGCTCCGGATGCTCTCTTCAACGTCACTTCCATACGGGGATTCAGCCCGAACCACGGCACGGTACACTGCACTCAATGCGCGTTGCCGATTGGGCTCGACTCATCGCAGCTTCGGAATCCTTTCAGGAACCGTTCGATCTTCTCTCCGAATCCGTTGTGTGGAACAGCGTGCCGTCGGAAGCTCGAGCGGTGTTTGTTGGCGCATCCTATCTCCGAAATCCCCGCAAGATGCTTGTCGTAACGGCATCTTACGACCGTGCCCTCGCCTGGCAAGCCAAACTTGAGCTCAGCGGAGTACCGCATTCTGATATCCATCAACTGCCTAGCGGTAACTCGGCACTCTTTGAGGATGCAACTCCAGAGCAAATCGCCCTCTCTGATCGACTCGGAGCGCTAAGATCTCTTGCCGAAGCCGGACCAAAGATCGTCATCGCCTCTCCACAAGCCGCGCTAGAGCGAACGATTCCCTCGGATCTGCTTCTCGATTCCTTCATCACCATCCGTTCTGGCGAGACTCTGGACCCGGATGACGTCGTTGACACTCTGAAAAAACTCGGCTACGAACTCCAAGAGCCCGTCCGTCTCCCCGGAGGCTATAGCAAGCGCGGCGGAATCATTGACGTTTGGCCCAGCGGCTATGAACAGCCAATTCGAATCGAATGGTTCGACACCGAAGTTGAATCCGTCCGCTCGTTCGACGCTGGTTCCCAACGCTCGACCGGCATCGTCCCCGCGCTTCAACTCGCACCGTCTCGCGAAGTTCTGTTTTGTGGCGACGAAAACGAGATTCGAGACTCGATTCTCTATCAGTTAGAGCGAGAAGTGGGTGGCATCGAGGACGAAGAAGCGGCCGCCAGATTAGAAGAGCTTGTTTCGGCCGACGCCGAACATTTCGCCGCAAGACAGTTCTTTGACCGAATGGAGCTTTATCGCCCTCTTCTCTTCCCAGATTCTGGTTGCGCGATCGACCTTCTCATCGAAGACGGCGACACCCTAATCCTCGACGAGCCGCTAGAGCTCGAAGCAATCGGAAACCGTGCGGAAGAAGAACTCGGCCAAGCCCTCGCCGCCCGAGCCGCGCGTGGTGAAATCCTCCACGCCACCGCAAACGATTTTTTCCTCCCGGTGGAGCACCTGGACTCCTGCGCCTGCAAGTGGGTCTTGACGGCGATGAACGACAAGCCGAACTGGCTTGAAGCAAAGTCCGAGTATGACCTAGGCGGAGCCTCGCTCGAACCGTACCGTGGGCGAGCAGACGCACTGGCTCAAACAATGAAAACCTGGCGAGAGCAAAACTTGACCGTCGTTTTCACCACGGACCAGCCTAATCGGGCGAAATCAGTTCTCAGCCAGATCGACCTGTACCCCCAAGAATCCGCGCCGGAAGCAACGGCAGAAAAGCCGTGGGGTGAACCCAGCGGTCACCTTGTCAACGGAAACCTCGGCGGAGGATTCATTCTCCCAAACCACAACCTCGTCATCATCTCCGATGCCGAGCTTTTCGGGGTCGCCCGTCTCAAACTCCCGCAGCGCAGATTCCAAGAAGGCGCTCCGGTGACGACGGTTCTTGACCTAAAACCTGGCGACTACATCGTTCACATCAACTTCGGAATTGGCGTGTTCCGTGGACTCACTCGTCGCGAAGTCGAAGGGGTCGAAAAGGAGTTCCTTTTCATTGAGTACGCGGCGCCCGACAAACTGTTTGTCCCGGCGGATCAACTCGACAGAATTCAGAAATACCTCAATCCGGGGGATGACAATCCCAAACTCAACCGGTTAACAGGGGGTGAATGGCAGCGGACCCTGGGAAAAGCGAAGGAGGAGGCTCGGGCGTTCGCCCGGGACCTCGTGAAACTGTACGCAGTTCGGAAAGACGTCCAACGTACACCCTACGGGGCGGACACTCCATTCCAGACGGAAATGGAACAGACCTTCCCGTGGGTGGAGACTCCGAGTCAGCTGAGGGCGATTCGGGAAGCGAAGAATGACATGATGCAGCCGTATCCGATGGATCGGCTGGTATGCGGCGATGTCGGGTTTGGAAAGACCGAGGTTGCAATCCGAATCGCGTTTAAGGCGATTCAGTCCGGGCGTCAGGTTGCGATACTTTGCCCGACAACGATTCTTTCTGAGCAGCATCACCGCAACTTCGTTGACCGACTAGGTTCCTTCGGCACCCGGATCGGGTTGATCAACCGCTATACCCACACTAGCGAGAGGCGCGAGATCATTGAAGGGCTAAAGAACGGCTCGATCGAGATGGTCATCGGCACCCACGCATTGCTGGGCAAAGAGATTCAGTTTAAAAACCTAGGGATGGTAGTCATTGACGAAGAGCAGAAGTTTGGCGTCAAGCAGAAAGAGATGCTCAAGGAGCTTCGAACCGAAGTCGATGTTTTGACACTTTCCGCTACCCCGATTCCCAGAACGCTCAGCATGGCGCTGATGGACATTCGGCAGATGTCCACCATCAACGATCCACCTCCGGGGCGTCTTCCGGTGCGAACCTTTGTGCGACAGTACTCGAGCGAAGTCGTGCGTGAGGCGATTCTGCGCGAACTTGCTCGCGGTGGTCAGGTGTTCTATGTTTACAACCGAGTCGACTCCATCGAACACGTGGCCGAGAAGCTCCGGAAGCTCGTCCCCACCGCCCGAATCGGCGTCGGCCACGGCCAGATGAACGAGAAGGAGCTCGAACCGATCATGGTTGGGTTCATCAAGGGCGAGATTGATATTCTCCTTTCCACCACCATCGTTGAAAGTGGAATCGACATCGCGAACGCAAACACTCTCATCATCGAGAACGCCGATCGACTGGGCTTGGCTCAGCTCTATCAGCTTCGCGGTCGAGTCGGTCGCTCCGACCGACAAGCCTATTCCCTCTTCTTGTACAACCGAAACTTGGACGCCAGCTTTATCGCGGCCAGACAAAAGCAGGAAGAAGCTTCTGGCGAGACTCGGAAGAAGAAAACCATGTCCGAGGGTGCCCTCGCGCGGCTGCAAGCTCTCCAAGAGTTCTCGTCGCTGGGCTCAGGCTACTCGCTTGCGTTCCGCGACCTTCAGATTCGTGGCGCGGGTGAGCTGATCGGAGCGAAGCAGAGCGGAACGATGCTTCAGATCGGTTACGAGCTTTACACTCAGCTCATCAACGAGGCGGTTGCGTCGCTCAAAACTAGCGTTGACGGTCAGCCGATCACCTCCGATACCGCCCGTGACCCGCTTGAGGCCCTCACTCCGCTGCCCACATTTGAGATTCCAGTCGTTGCGATGCTGCCGGAGAGCTACATCAACGAGCAAGCTCAACGGCTCTTCTACTACCAGCAGATGATGTCCTCCAGGGACCAAGCCAGGCTCGGCGAAGTGCAAAGCGAGATTGAAGACCGCTACGGCAAACCGCCGTCTCCGGTTTCGAACGCATTTGCCGTGATGTCGCTGCGAATCCGTGGGAAGAAGCTGGGCATCGAGAAGGTCGACGCGCGCCAGGGGCGGGTTGCACTAACGTTTAAGAACCTCGAAGACGTTCCGCCAAGGTTGTTCGTTTTGTTACCAAAGACCTTGCAAGGCTCGCACAATACACGCGACGCCTTCCTCTTTCCGTTCACCGGTGATCCGATTTTGGCAGTTGAGGCTCTGTTGAATGCCGTTGAGAAGTGCCTTCAGCAGATCGAGGAGTCGAGGATGGCACTCAACGTATGAAACGAGCCTTTACGTTGATCGAACTCCTCGTAGTCATCGCGATCATCGCCATACTTGCCGCAATCCTCTTCCCTGTCTTCAGCCAAGCCAAAGCTGCTGCGAAACGTGCCGCCTGTCTGAGCAACATGCGACAGATTGGTATCGGTTTCAATCTCTACCTGAACGACGCCGACGATCGATTCCCGGATCGCCGCGACATCAAAGCCATCGGGTACCGCCCCTGGTCGTCCTGGCCACCTAGCGACCCGAGGGCCGGATGGGTGATGCCTCTTCTCGATCCCTATCTCAAAAACCGGGACATTTGGACCTGTCCGATGCTTCAACAGGAGCAAGCCATCCAAATCCGCCAGCAGGAGTCGACATATTGGATGTGGCGATTCGACCGAACGACCGACCCCGTGGATCTCGATAATTTCTGGGGCAAGACCCCGGATCAAGCGGCAGAAGACGCTAAGAACGCCAACAACCCGACGATTGGCGCCCCGCAAGGCGTCTCCGAGGTTGAACTGCTGGTGGACCCCTACTTCCCCAAGACCATTTCCACCGTCGCCATCGCTCTGCGAGGCAAAACGCCCCATGCGGGCGGACGCAATCGCCTTTTCCTCGATCTCCACGCCAAGTGGATTCGAGACATCAGAACAAATCCATGAATCGACTCTTTCTAGCCCTCGAACCCTCGTCCCTTGTCCGTCGCGCCATTGCCGACTGGCAACCCAAGCCGCACGAGAAGCTTGACCGACAAGGAATGCGCTGGGCGAAGTCTGATAAGTACCATGTCACCTTGCTCTTCCTCGGCGATCTCCCAGTGGAGCAAGTCAAAGAAGAAGCCGAAGAGCTGGTCGGTAAAGCAACGGCTCCGCGACTCCACATCGGCCGCCTCACTGGACTCCCCGACAACAAACGCCCCGGCGTCCTCGCCCTCGAAGTTTCCGATTCAACCGGATCCCTCGCCCCCCTCCAAACCAGCCTGCAAATAGCTCTGCTAGGCACCGAAGACGAGTACACACCCCATCTCATCCTCAGCCGGATGAAGCCCGCGAGCACAAAGCTCGGCCATAAGCTCCGTGACTACATTCACAGCGGGGAGCACCCGGAGGACTTAGAATGGACCCCCGAAGCCGCCACCCTGTTCAACTCACTACCGGACGGAAGTTACGAGCTGATCGCTCGATTCGAGTTCAAAAGGGTGTAAGATTCGTCACATGCCGTTCTCTCGACGAGACCTTCTCGCCAAACTCTCCGCCGCCGGGGCAGGAACCCTGCTCGGGGGACTTTTTGCTTCTCGCTCCAATGCCCAGCATGTTGGCTATGACGATACTCCGATGTTGCCTGGCGGGCACTGGCGGGTCCACGATAGCAAGCGACCTCAGCCAAAGGTTGTTACCCCTGGAGCAGCTTACGGTCAGCCTCCTTCAGACGCCAAAGTGCTTTTCAGCGGCGGGAATATGAATGAGTGGAAGGGCGGTCCTTGGACCGTTACCAACGAGTACTTTGAAGTCAAGCGGGGCACCGGATCGGTTCAGACTCTTGGCGAGTTTGGAGATTGTCAACTGCACGTCGAGTTCTGCGAACCAGCAGAACCGAAAGGCGATAGCCAGGGCCGAGGAAACTCGGGAATCTTCCTCATGGGTCGCTACGAAGTCCAGGTGTTGGATGCCTACAATAACCCAACTTACGCGGACGGGATGACCGGCTGCGTGTATGGTCAAACGGCTCCCCTCGTTAACGCTTGCCGAAAACCAGGCGAATGGCAGACCTATGACATCATCTTCGTCGCTCCAAGGTTCAAGGACGGCAAATTGGATACCCCGGCATACGTCACAGTGTTCCTCAATGGAATCTTGGTTCAGCACTCAACTCCTCTCATCGGCGAAACGCTACACCGACAAGTCGGCTTTTACACTCCGCACGGACCGAAGGGGCCGATTACGTTGCAGGATCACGGCGACCCGGTCCGCTACCGAAACATCTGGATTCGCGAAGTAGGACCTCATGACGAGCTACGACACCGGCAGACCTGGGAAATCGGTTAGCCCAGCGCTTCCAGCCAACTCGCGAGGCCGCTCTGGGCGGCCTCAATCTTTTTGGCTCGCTTAATTCCTTTGTCCCTTGTCGGCTCCTCTGGATCGGGAAGGATTCCCCAGTTGATGTTCATCGGTGCGAATTCTCGCTCCGTGTCATCTTGAAGGTGCGCGAGAAGCGCACCGTAGGCGGTAACTCGAGGCGGTGCCACGTAATCGAGACCCGACAGACGACGCGCGATGTTGAGTCCAACAAGGATCCCCATTGCAGCCGACTCGACGTACCCTTCAACGCCGGTGAGCTGCCCTGCTACATAGACGTTCGGAGCTGATCGAAGCTGGAGTTGCTCATCCAGCGCCGTCGGCGCCTCGAGATAAGTATTTCGGTGGATGACTCCGTAGCGTATGAACTCGGCATTCTGAAGACCCGGCACCATCTGGAACACCCGTTTCTGCTCGCCGAACCGTAAACGGTTCTGGCAAGCGACCAGCGAATAAAGCGTCTTCTCCCGGTTTTCCGGGCGGAGTTGAAGGGCAGCATAGGGGCGGCGATCGGTGCGCGGATCGGTCAGTCCAATCGGTTTGAAATTGCCAAAGGCAAGAGACCGTTCGCCTTTTTCCGCAATCGCCTCAATCGGGGTGCAGCCTGCGAAGTACTTGATCTTTTCCAAAAACTTCTGCTCTGGGAGGACATCGTCACCTTGGCCAGATTCGCCGCGGACCCCGCCCGCTTCAAAAGCATGAAACGGAGCCCTCTCCGCACTCACCAGAGCTTCGACAAAAGCGTAGTACTCCTCTTTGTTGAAGGGGCAGTTGAGATAGTCGTTTCCTTCACCTTTGTCATAGCGAGACTGGGCAAAAACGACCGACATGTCCAGCGACGATGCCTCGACGGTTGGAGAAACCGCGTCGTAAAAGTAAAGGTGCTTCCGCCCCGTTTTGGCGGCGAGCCACTCCGACAGCTCAGGTGAAGTGAGCGGTCCGGTTGCCAGAACCAGCGGGCCATCGCAAGCCTCGGCCATCGCAGGAGTGAACTCGTCACGAACGACTTCGATCATCGAGTGTTCCTCCATCGCCAGCGTCACCGCTTTACCAAAGTTGTCTCGATCAACGCAAAGCGCCTCGCCGCCCGGAACCGAGTGCTCCTCAGCAAGTCGCAAGACTAGCGACCCAAGCGCATTCATTTCAACCTTGAGTTGCCCGGCTGGCGATGTAGGAGACTTTGACTTTAGAGAGTTCGAGCAAACCAGCTCGGCAAAGAAGTCAGTCGTGTGCGCCGGAGTGCGCTTCACTGGTCGCATCTCGTAAAGCCGAACCGAAATTCCGCGAGAAGCCAACGCCCAAGCCGCTTCGACACCGGCGAACCCAGCGCCAACAACGGTAACCATCAACCCAAAACTCCATGCGCTGACTTCTCGCCGATCTGGCTCAGATGAGAAACATCGTCGTATCGTATCAACCGGAACCGTCCATCCGCCATCCGTTCAAACTCGGTCACTCCGCCATTTGAGAATTTAAAGGATGCCGCCATTTCGACCGTTCCGCCCAACAACCTGGCACATAGCAACGAGGACGTTCCGCCGTGTGAAACCACTGCCGTATCAAAAAGCGTCTCGCTGAGCCTTTGATGAATTGATTCCAGGCGGTTCCAAACATCTCGTTTAGATTCTCCCCTGGGCGGAGTCACGTCGGGGTGATCGCCAGCCGCGATAAATCTACGCCGAACCTCAAGATAGTCATCTCCCTCCCACTCGCCGAAGCCTTGCTCTCGCAAGAGTGGATCGGTCTTTACCGAGCCTCCGATTGCCAGGGCGGTCTGGTGAGCGCGTTTAAGGTCCGACGCCAAAACCAGTCCAACCGAAGCATTGGCAAAGAACCGCCCGACGCCATCGGCCTGGGCTATACCTACTTTATATAAAGGAATATCCGTATGCCCCTGAGCGCGTTTGTCGACGTTCCAAGCAGTCTGTCCGTGACGAACCAGGAAAACGCGAATTGAAGGTAACACGGAGACCAGTTTACTTTGCGCTCGCAAACTCCCAGCCCACTGCTGTAGGCTGAGAGCCGAATGCTGACGGGTACCTCAGCCCTTCTTCAGCTTCGAAGCGTACTTCTGTCGGAACTTCGTCACCTTCGGCGAAACCACGTAGGCACAGTAACCAGCGTTCATCTTTGACTTCTCTGCTTCAGAAGCCTTCTCATATTTGGCGAAATAGTTCTGGTGATACTCTTCGGCACGCTGGTAGTTCGTTAGCGGTTCAATCGTCGTTACGATCTTATTGGAGTAGAGCTTCTCAGCCGTGATCTCCTTGATCACGTTCTCGGCGAGCTTCTTTTCTTCACTCGAGGAATAGAAAATCACCGAGCGGTACTGGGTGCCTGAGTCCGGGCCTTGGCGGTTCAGTGTGGTCGGGTCGTGCGAGACGAAGAACATTTTCAGGATGTCCGCCGAGGAGATTTCATCGGAGTGGTAGAAGACCTTGACGACTTCCGCGGCGCCAGTTCGACCGGTACAGACCTCTTCATAGGTCACTGGGAAAACGTGCCCGCCGGCGTAGCCGCTTTCGACCTTCTCAACGCCCTTCAGGTCTTCCAGCACTGCTTCAACGCACCAGAAGCAACCACCGCCAATCACTAATTCTTTCAAATCCATTCGTTTCTTTACTCCGTTTTGCCCAAAACTGGCTCCAGCTACCGCGAGGGTGAGTGCCAGACCAATTGCCTTCACAATTCGACGACCCATGATACTGTTCATACGATGGGAATAGGCGCGAAAGTTCGATAAAGTTCCCTCGTTGCAGCGGCTAAACTACAGGCATCATGCAAAACTATCAGCCCGCCATTGACGCAGCCTGGGAGGAGAGAGACTCTATTTCAACTTCTAGTTATCCAGACGGGTTGAAGGACGCCATCGGAAGTGTTCTACACCTGCTCGATTCGGGCCGCCTCCGGGTTTGCGAAAGGATCGACGGAAAGTGGACGACCCACCAGTGGATCAAGAAGGCAGTCTTGCTTTCGTTCAAGCTCTCCAACAACCATGTGTCGGCGGCGGGACCGATGCACTTTTACGACAAGGTGCCGCTGAAGTTTGAGAACTACACTCCGGCTGAGTTTGCAACTCACGGCTTCCGAGTCGTGCCGCCTGCGACAGTTCGGAAAGGAGCGTTTATTGGCAAAAATGCCGTTCTGATGCCTTCCTATGTGAACGTTGGTGCTTACATCGATGAAGGGACGATGGTCGACACTTGGGCAACCGTCGGCTCGTGTGCTCAGATCGGTAAGAATGTCCACCTTAGTGGCGGAGTTGGGATCGGCGGCGTTCTGGAACCGATTCAGGCAAACCCCGTCATCATTGAAGACAACTGCTTCATCGGCGCTAGATCCGAGGTTGTTGAGGGTGTGATCGTCGAAGAAAACTCCGTTCTCTCGATGGGCGTTTTCCTCGGCATGAGCACAAAGATTCTCAACCGCGCGACCGGCGAGATCACCTACGGTCGGATTCCCGCAGGTTCGGTTGTCGTGCCAGGTTCGCTACCTGCAAAGGATGGCTCCCACTCGCTGTACTGCGCGGTAATCGTAAAAACCGTTGACGCCCAAACTCGGGCAAAAACTGCCCTCAACGAACTTCTGCGCGACTAATGGACGTCGTTCAGCTTGCCTGCGATCTGATTCGGTGCCCTTCGGTCACGCCGAATCAGGCCGGGTGTTTGGATATCATCGCTTCGCTTCTTCAATCCGCAGGCTTCTCCTGCGAGTTCATCAATGAGGGTGGTACCGAGAACCTGTTCGCAGTGAATCGAGGTGGCGAAGGACCATCCGTTTTGTTCAACGGACACTGCGATGTTGTGCCTCCGGGGCCTCTGGATGCATGGGTCAGTCCGCCGTTTGAGCCAACGATCCGGGATGGTTTTCTCTACGGTCGCGGCGCGGCGGATATGAAGGGTTCGCTTGCGGCCATGGTGTGCGCCGCGATTGCTTTTGTTCATGAAAATTCTACTTTTCCTGGACAAATCGCGCTCCTGATCACCTCTGATGAAGAGGGGGTAGCGACGTTCGGAACCGGCTTTGCTCTCCGGAAACTCCTCGATCGAGGGGAACGGTTCGATTATGCCCTCGTCGGCGAGCCGACCAGCGAGGAGGTTTTTGGGGACACAATCAAGATCGGTCGCCGAGGCTCTCTGAGTGGGCGAGTGAAGGTCTTCGGAAAGCAAGGGCATGTGGCCTATCCGCACCTGGCGTCTAACCCAATCCATAATACGCTTCCCTTCCTACACGACCTGACGAACCATCGCTGGGATTCGGATACGCCCGAGTTTGACCCGAGTAGCCTGCAAATCGCCAATATCTCCGCTGGCACTGGAGCCAACAACGTCATCCCAGGCGTGCTCGAGTTCGACTTCAACATTCGCTACCAGCCCGCCCAGTCATCGGAATCAATCATCGCCGTCTTCGACTCGCTTGCCAAAAAGCACTCCCTCAACCACGAAGTCCGCTGGACCGACGGTGCCCGGCCGTTCATCACCCAAAACGAGTTGCTGATCCGATCACTTTCCGAAGCTGTTAAACGAGTAACGGGGATAAAGCCGAAACTTGGCACCGGCGGCGGTACCTCTGACGCCCGTTTCCTCGCCGCAGCCGGGATCCCGGTGTGTGAGTTTGGCCCGATCAATAAATCGATTCACGCTGTGAACGAGTGTATTGAAGTGACTCACCTAAGGTTAGCGGAGAACGTACTACTTCTTATCCTGAGAAGACTGTTACCGGCCTAGAAACCTTTCTTGCCGACGCCCGTCGGAAAAACATGAATCCTCGAATTCCACTATTCTGCGCAGCTCTGACTTACAGTGGTTCCACCAATGCATGCATGACTTTCGAGCCTGGAGCGAATCGGTTAGCAAGTCAGTTTCGGGGTCAACGAGACTTAATTGTCTGGGATGAGGCAAGACACAAGGAGCACTTCATCAGATATGCGAAGTTTAAGGGAGATGGAGGAGTGGTCGACTTTGTGGCTCCGACGCCCTCGATCCCAACCATTGCTGAAGTTGACGAGAACACCTTTAACCTTCTCGCGAACATCACAAGGAGTTGGGTCAATTCGATAGGAGGCTCCGCTGGAGGTATGGCTGGTGGTGGAGGTGGAGGCGGGGGTGTCATTGTGGAACGGGAGAGTGTAATCGGAGGGTATCGAGCAACCACTCTGAGAGCTTCCAGCACCAGTGATCTCCAACAGTGGCTACAGCAGAACTCGTATCAGATCTCGCCAGACCGCAGAGAGTGGCTCGAATTCTACGTCCGAAAGGGGTGGTTTCTCACAGCTTTTCGATTAGAATCCAAGTCGGCAGAGTTCGCTGCGAGTGCAATTCGGATGACCTTTGCGACTACGCAGCCATTTTGCCCTTACTATGTACCGAAGAGTAACTGGGGGAGTGGTGCTGCTCTCGAGGTTTTCTTCGTAGGATCACAGCAGTACACCGGAAGGATCGGTGAATTTTCAAGACGACCTTGGGCTGGTAAAGCAGTGTTCAATGAAGCACTCAGACCAGAGGAAAGTAGGAAGATTGCCAAGGCAATCAAGATAAGCGGGAACGAGATGCCTCAAGATGCGATCATCTCCAGATTCGTGGATAACTCGTTCGCACGAGGTGCTACGGATGATCTGTTCTTTTCTGAGGTCAGACGTTGACGATTTCGCCCCAAATCCCCCGAGTGGTAAGATTCTTGTTAACATTCAGGTTAACGGATGAACGAGCAGGGAATTATTTTGGCAACCGACTATGCGGTCATTGAAGACCGTCCGTCTCACCTAACCGGCGCCTATCAGGATTACACTACTGCCGACATTAACTGGGTTGTTCATCAGTTCGCCGTTGAAGGCGACCTCCAGATCGCTCCTTTCCCCGGTCGCGGCAACATCAATCTCCACACGTACGAGGTGGTTGCAGGAGATCGGGAGTACCTGCTTCAGAAGGTGAACTCTGATGTCTTCGCTATGCCTTATCGCGTGATGAACGGCATGGTCAGCTCGATCACGGCGCAGCGAAGTAGCCTCGAAAGCAAACCAATTGATGGTTGGGAAGCGATCGAACTCGTGCCCACTCGTAATGGGAAGGCATTTCTTGACCTCACTGATGAGCATGGCTGGTCCGTCTGGAGGCTCATGGTTCGGATCCCCGAATCCCGTTCGTACAAGAGCCTTTCGGAGGTTGAGAGCCGGGGTGAACAACTCCGACTGGCCAGCGAAATGGGAAGGGGACTGGCGATCTACTCCGATCTTACTTCCAGCATCAATCCCGTCGGAGTCGAGGGTTCCCTTCCCGGTTACCGAGACACCGGTCTCTACTACCGTCAATTCCACTCGGTCATGAACGGAAATCGGACGATGGGCGACGCGGCAGCCTTGCTACCGGACGATCCGATTCTGCGAACCTCAACGGGCCCGCACTTCCTCGTCGGTTGCTCAGTCGAAGAAGCGTCCAAGCGGAAGAACGATCCCGAGCTGGCCCCATTCATTACTCTCGTAAGAGAGCAAGAACCGTTTGCGATGGGACTCTGGACGGCAATCGCCCAGGGTCGCATCCGTCAAACCCTGATCCACGGCGACACTAAGATCGAGAACTTCCTGTTCGATACGATGACAAGCAACGTCAAAGCTCTGGTCGATCTCGACACCATCATGTCGTTCACTTGGCTCGCAGACTGGGGCGACATGCTCCGCTCGCTTGTTAATGTTGCCGGAGAAAAGGAGACTGACCTCAGCAAAATCCAAGTGGATAAAGATGTCTATCGAGCGGTTGCGGAAGGATTCCTGAAGACCGCTACAGAAGTCACGAGTCAAGAAATCGGGATGATGGTCTCTGCGGTCCAAGTCATCGCTCTCGAGCTTGGGCTCCGATTCCTTACTGACTACCTGAAGGGAGACACCTACTTCCAACTGGGTGAAGGCGACCCTTCCAACCTTAACAAGACCAGAGCAATGGTACAGCTCACGCTCTACCGACGCCTAGCCGAATTCGGCCCCGAAGCTGAATCAATTATCCGGTCGCTAGCCAAATAACAAAAGCCCTTTGCAGTTCTGCAAAGGGCTTTTCTTTGACTAGTCCAACGACTAAGGAGTCGTTGGATTTTTTGTATACCGAACCTTCACCTGGCTGACTCGAAGATTGGAGAGGTTCTGCGACAGGCGGGCCGGGGTGACTGCTCTGAACATGAGCTTAACTTGCCCGGCTCCATCAACGTAACCATTCAAGTTGGTACGGATTGAGAAGCTGATCGTGTTATTGACGCCACCGTAGGTTCCGCGCGATCCTTGAAGGTCCCAAGCCGACGTCAAACTGTTCCATGCATAAACAAATACTGTCGTAGCGGCAAGCGACTCAGAGTTGAATGCAGCCGACACGCTGACTGAGCGAAGCTCAGAAGCCGCCGCCGGAATCGTTCCGGTAACGGAAGCCGAAGCAACTGGTCCAACGCCAGCTTGGAGTCGCCCCTTAACGTTGTAGGAACTGATCAAGCTCGAATCCTTGACTTCCGACAGACCTCCGCCAGTGTAGTCACCGTATACCGGTGCGACTGCGGTGACATCGGCATCTTTTGCAAGAGTTGCGAGAGCGAGGTTGACACCTCTGTGGACGTTGACCCGACCGTAGCCAAAGATGGTCGACGGTCCAATGTTGTCACAGGTCGAAAACAGGATGTCGCTAACTTCGTTTGGAGTTAAATCTGGGTTAACCGACCAGATCGTCGCAAGGGCGCCATTCGCAACTGGGGTCGCCATCGAGGTTCCGCTAAAGAACTGATAGCTTCCATCCATCGTGGTGCTCAAGATGTTGCTACCCGGTGCGAACAACGTGCAACCACGTCCGTATGCCGAAAAGTCGGACTTGGTGTCCGATTCGTTGGTGGATCCAACAACAATCGTATCGGGGTGACGGAATCCGGTCAAGTCCCGGTTGTCGTTACCCGCCGCGAAGAGCATGAGACCGCCGATGGACTTGATGTAAGTCCCGGTCGTTCCGATCGTTGGTGCGTCCACGCCTGAATATGAGACACTGACGGTTTTCGCGCCATGCTCGATGGCCCATCTCGCGCCGTCCATCATGTCAGAAGTGAAGGCACCTCCTCCTGCAGAGTTTGATACTCGGCAGTGCATGATCTTGAAATTCCAGCCTACTCCAGAAACGCCGATACCGTTGTTTCCTTGGGCAGCGCCGCAGCCCGAGACGTGGGTGCCGTGGCCATTGATGTCTTCAACTTGACCGCCTGCCGTCTCGGCAATCTTGTCAACCGCGTTGTATCCGGGAATCCGAAGGTTTTTCAAATCTTCGTGCGCTCGCATGATCCCGGTGTCGCAGAACGCAATCGTTCTCGTTGAGCTACCGGTCCAGAGGTCCCAGGCGCGAGGTGAGCCGATCACAGGATGATGCCACTGTTGTGCGTATCGCGGGTCGTTTGGCACTCGAGTAGGGAAAACTCGCCAGTTCGGCTGCACATATTCGTAGTCGCCACTTCCCATTAAGGAGTTTGAATACATGTTCTCAGAAAGTCCAATCGGTACTTTGAGAATGTATTCATCCGTCTGCGGAACATAGCGGAGAATCATCGACGCTACACGGCTTCGGGATCGCTGCCGACGAAGACGAATTTCGTCAAAGCGGACACCAGAATCCATCATTGAAGCGACTTGCTTGGGTCGAACGATGAGTTGGCCCGTGAACTCACGAACGCCAGCTACCTGGGTGAACTGACCGAAGCTAACCGAAGCCAGCCCGAAGACGACAAGCGAGACTGGAAATGATCTCTTAAACATACAATAACCTCTCCCGAAGAAGACTAACCCGGATTATATCGCAGGTCAGCCTCCAATCGGGTGGATTCAGTCCTTGAATGGGTCTTTTACATCAGCGCCTGCCATTGCCACACCCAAAGGCTTGAGCGTATGACGGATCCGAATCGTGTTCGAGTGGTGCTCCAGAACCCGGTGCAGTCGCTTGTAGACATGCGGAGCTTCGTCCACATCGCCTCCACGCACAACAACTCCACGGTCCTTGACCCACTTCGACATCATCTCTTTGGTGACGCGCCCGGATTCGCCCCGCTTACCCTTTGCGGCAGTGCGAGACATTACGCGGCCTGCGCCGTGAACAGTTGAGTACAAGGCTTCCTTCGATTCTGGAGAATCGACTCCTTCTAGGATGACTGAGTCATCGCCCATCGAGCCGCCCACGAATCCGAGCTGGCCGGGAAACGCCGGAGTTGCTCCCTTCCGGACAACCCAATACTCCTCGCCATCGTGAGTTTCTTGCCACGCGAAGTTGTGGTGGTTGTGAACCTCTTCGACAATCGTTCCGCCGAGAATCTTGGCGACCCGGGCGCAAACCCAATCACGACCCGCATAGGCATACCGCCCCGCAAGCTCCATTGCTTCGACGTACTCGCGACCTGAATCCTTCTCGGTTGAGAGCCAGCTGATGCCATTACTCACTTGTCCCTCGCCAGCAGCAAGGTCCATGTAGTACTGGGCAATGCCGTGGCCGAGGCCACGCGAGCCAAAGTGCACTCCGATCCAGATACGATCAAGTTCATCGACGAAAACATCGACGTAGTGATTTCCGCCGCCGATGGTGCCAAGCTGGTTCTGAGCCTTTTGCCTTCGGCTTTTCAGGGGTGGAAGCCGCCAAGCGTCGTGTTCGAAGAGTTCATGCTCCACAACTTCGTTGTTGTTCAGTCCCATTCCAAACGAGAGCTTTTTGAAGATCTCGTCCATTAAAGGGTTGATTTTGGCTTTGACTTTCCGCTCTTCGCAGTCAAGGCGAACAGCTTTGTTTCCGCAGGCAATATCGTAGCCGACGCCACTTGGAGAAATCCGATGACGGTAGGCGACAACTCCACCAATGGGAACGCCGTAGCCGACATGGTGGTCGGCCATGAGAGCGAGTCTTTCCGCGCCTGTCTCGCGGGCATTGTCGAGCTGTGTTAATGCTTCAGGGAAGACAGGATCTCCCCAGCATGGGATGTTTTCCAAATACTGCATGGGGGCACAAGGATAAGTAGACGCCCCCTGGCCCGCGAATGTTCACTCCCCTGTCAATCCGACTTGCAAAAAATCCACCAGGGCGACTTTCTCTTGCTTCGTCAACTTCAGTTTTGGCAAAGCGCCCTCGTCTCCACCCCGGTCGTAGAATTCGACAACGTCTTCAAGCGACTCGAGCGTTCCGTTGTGCATGTACGGCGCCGTTCGCCCGATCCCTCGAAGGGATGGAATTCGCCAGAATCCTTTGTCCTTGGGGTTCTTGGTGAGGTCACCTCGACCATGATCCTCGCCGATAACGTACGACTGGGCGAGTCCAGTTTTGGCAAACGGATCCGCACCAGGAATTGTTGCCCTGGTGAAGTGTGGTCCCGAGTGGCAAGTCGTGCACTGCCCCTTGCCTTTGAAGATGGCGAGTCCCTGCTGAGCAACCAAAGAAAGCGCCTTTTTGTCCCCCTTGACGAACCGATCGAATGGCGTTTCGTTTTCAGTTAGGGTCCTCACGTAGGTCGCAAGTGCCATGGCGACTCGTTCCTTCGTGATCTCTTTCGTTCCAAACGCCTGCTCAAACAGTGGTTCGTAATTTGCCTTTCGGAGCCTCTCGGGGACTTCCTTCAAGGAGAGATTCATCTCCATCGGGTGTTCAATCGGCATCAAAACTTGTTCTTCGAGAGTCTTCACCCGACCATCCCAGAACAATTGCGGCTGATATCCAGATCCTATTAAGCTAGGGCTGTGGCGAGTGAGAGCTTCTTTTGTGTCTCCGATATTGACGGTTCGTCCATCGCTGAAGCCGGCGGGTTCATTGTGACACCAGGAGCAAGGAGTCTGCCGGGTTTTGCTCAGCGCGCGCTCTTCAAAGAGGCGTCGCCCAAGTTCGGCTTTTGCTGCGGTGTAAGGATTTGTCTTGGGAAACGGCACCGGCCCTGGTGTTCCCAGCGCATACGGATCAGCCGAGATTCCGGCGATTCCGATTGATGCGCAAGCAATTACCAAGAGTCCGCGAAGCATAGATTTATGATACACGCTAAATCCACCCCGGAGGGTTGACTCCGGCCTCCCTTGCCCCCTGAGGGGGAAAGGGGTTGGGGGTTAGGGGGTTCCAGCTGCCGGAGTCAGTCGGCGGAAGCGCTCAGCTCCAAAGCACGAGCTTGACAGAACTTCTCCAGCTCCCGAATCCAGTCCGACTCAACCGGGCCGTACACTTCAAAAAACTCCACATTTGGAATCCGAAAGGTCACGATCCGCTTGGTTAACAGGTACGCATCCCGCCGCGCATCTGCTACAGGGTCATGCTGCTCGCCGTCAAACTCGACGCAAAGCAACAACTCATGACAATAGAAGTCGAGCGTGTAAGGAGGCAAGGGATGCTGCCGACGAAATCTGTAGCCCAGGAAGGACTTCTTCAGAACTCTCCATGCCACTTCTTCTGCAACTGAAGGACTGTTGCGGAGTTCACGGGCACGTTCGATAGGCGGTCTTGCCTTTCGTTTTGGACGCAAGTTTTAAACCCCCTAACCCCCAGCCCCTTTCCCCCTCAGGGGGCAAGGGGAGCTAGCTCGCGAGCCTCTTTGGAGGTCACAGGACTCTTTCCGTGCTCGATCCAGTATTCAAACTCTTCAGGGAATTGTCGGATGAATGCTTTCATAGGCCAAGCCGCCGCATCTCCCAACGCGCAGAACGAGCGACCTTCGACGTTATTCGCCACTTCGGTCAAAAGATCCATATCGCCCTTCTGTCCTCCACCAGCGACGATGCGATCCATGATCTGCACCATCCAACGGGTGCCTTCGCGGCAAGGCGTACATTTGCCGCACGATTCGTTGGCGTAGAAGTGCGCAGTTCGCCAGGCAAGCATAACAATGTCCGTGTGCTCGTTAAAGAACATGCATCCACCCGAGCCGACCATGGACTTGACTTCGCCCATTTCTTCGTAGCCGATGATTGCAACATCGACGGCGTCCGGCTTGATGACCGGCATCGAGGAACCACCTGGAATACACGCCTTCAGCTTGCCTCCGCGCACTCCACCCGCCATCTCTAAAAGTTCTTTGAGCGGAGTTCCAAACTCGATCTCGTAGTTCCCAGGCTTGTTGACATGCCCGCTCACCGAGAAGATCTTGGTTCCCCGCGAGTTCTTGGTTGAAGCACCCAGAGTCGCGTACCACTCGCCACCGCGACCCACGATGTGAGGAACACAGGAATAACTCTCAACATTGTTAATCAACGTCGGTCGCTCCCAAACTCCGCTGACGGTTGGAAGCGGTGCGTGTGGGAACTTGAGTCGGGGCATACCCCTCTCGCCCATGAGCGACGACATCAACGCAGACTCTTCGCCGCACTCGTAAGATCCCGCGCCAAGGTGGATGTGCAGGTCGTAGCAAAAATCAGTTCCAAGGATGTTCTTACCGAGCAAATTGTTCGCATAGGCCTCGTCGATTGCCTTGCGTAGCGCCTTGGCGGCATCAATGAACTCGCCGCGAATGTAGATGTAGCCGACATCGCCCTGCACCGCGTAGCCCGCAATCGTCATGCCCTCAATGAGCTGAAAAGGAGCAGTCTCCATCAGCATCTTGTCCTTAAACGTGCCGGGCTCACCCTCATCGGCATTGCAGACAACGTAGTGTGGCTTTGTCTTTTCTTTCGGAAGACCATTCCACTTGATCCAGCTTGGGAATCCTGCTCCACCGCGACCACGAAGCCCCGAAGTCTTGACCTCGTCGATGACAGCCTGTCGCTCCATCTTTAGCGCCTTCTCCAGCCCCGAATAGCCCCCAACTTTTTTGTATCCCGCAAGCGTTTGGGACGCAGGATCGTCGGAGTGCTTCAACAGGAGCTTGTACTCTGCCATATCTATCAATTTACCTCGCTTGTTTAACGTCCGTTAGCGCAAATGGCAGCACAATCCCGCGGTGTTGGGAACTCCAAACGCACCTTGACCAGTACTGAAACCAATCGCACACCGCAAGGCGCGATTATTTGTTGCATTAGAAACTTGAGATCGTGATTTTGGAAAGAAATCATGAGACAACAAAACCGAGCATTCACGCTCATCGAACTTCTCGTTGTGATCGCGATCATCGCGATCCTCGCCGCGATCCTCTTCCCTGTGTTTGCGCAAGCAAAAGCCGCCGCGAAGAAGACCCAGGCCCTATCAAATGTAAAGCAAATGGGCACGGCGTTTGCGATTTACTCGTCTGACGCAGATGATCTTTATCCGATCTGTGGATATGACCCAGTTGCGGGCTGGTTACAAGGTTACAACATGGATGCGCCAAGTAACTGGCGAACGAACAGCGCGACCTATATCGAAGCAGTCAGTACAGCTTGGGCAAACTCGACCGAGCCTTACAAAAAGAACTGGCAAATGCTGGAGACACCTGGCGGTGTCGACTACCGCCCCAGTTCGATCAACTATGCAGCAGGAATCCGCCCGTTTGCCAAGGTCGGCTTCACCTACAATGGCTTGCTCACGGGGTTCAGCGGTACGGCGGTCAACTCCCCTAGCCAGCTGATTCTTCTCAGCCAACTTCGAGGAAATCTGAACCAGAACGGTATCGCCTTTGAGAGTCCTTGGCTGAACTGCCCCCAGCGTGCGGCGAACTGCACCTATGTCCCCAGCTCTGCCACTTGTGGTGGTGCAACGAACGGGCAGTGGAGCGAGACTTGGGCACCTGCCAGCGCTGCTAATCGCGTTCCAACCTTCTGGGTTCATGGACGAGGTATGGTCAACGTTTTCACCGACACTTCGGCGAAGATTCGTCGGATGGGCGGCAATACGCGGGCTCCAGGAGTAACCACGGGTACGGTCCTGAGCGATTTCCGAACCGATCCGTTCTACAACTACTCGGCGACCGGTCAAGCGAACGGAGAATGGCAAGATTCCAACTTCTGCCACTCACTTCTGTTTCAGCCTGACTTCGACTTCCAGAACTTCGGAACCCCTGTCAGGTACGGCAAGGCATTATGATGAAGCGGACGCTTGCTCTCGCCATCCTTGTCGGCAGCTCGGTACTAGTTGGCTGCTCTGGTAGTGACCCGGAACCCGTTGTTGGAAACGCACCGGGCATTTCCGACACATCAAAAGGCGAGGAATCCCCCGAGGTTCAAGCCAGAACAAAAGAAAAGCAAGCTACGCAACCGGGTTCAAACTCCCAGTTTGGACGCGACTAAAAGAAAGAGACCCCCAGCCGAAACTAGGGGTCAGCGCTAACGGGCTATTCGCCTTTGCTTGCTGGAGGTTCTCCAGCAGGCATGGGTGTTCCAGCACCTCCACCTCCACCACCAGCTCCAGGAGTAATTCCCTTTTCGATCTTTGGCTTTTCCGGCGGAGTGAGAGTGCTCGGGTTAATTTCGCCCGTCTTAGAGTCACTTTCGGCTGAAGAACACCCGATGAGTGCACAACCGACTGCAAGCAATAAAATCAGACTCCTCATGGCATGCTCTGAGTTCCCCATAGGTAGCTCTCTCGATTTGTCAATTGAATGCTGTAAGGATTCATGTTGGGCGTGTAGTTCGTTCCCTGACCCATCCGACCTGCCGGCATCGTTTTCGTACTCGAATCGCCGAACACGAGGATTCCCTGGCCCGTTGTTCTCATCGAAACTCCACCAGTTCGGCTTCCTTTGACAACATTCATACCCTGCATAGGCGCCCAGGTTTCCCAGTAAAAGCTAGCTCCCCAACCGTCCCAACAGAGGGGTCCTAGTCCGTTCGCGCCCAATCTTCCGCACAGAGGCTCGTCAATGAGACCCGTCGAAATCCAGGGCGTGGAACTGTCCCAAGCAAGTGCATTTGGGTTACCGTTCATGTCAAGGTTCATTGCGTACGACGCAGCGAACATGACGGTTGAAGCCGGCTGATCCACTGCTGTCATGCTTTGACCCCGCCATGATGCTGTAGGCCCAAGAGCATTTTGCCCCTTTCCACCAGGTCCCATGAAGGGTGTCCATGCGGCATGGTTGTAACCAAACTGCGGCATGAGAACGTCTTTCGACCGCTGACTGAATCCAGCAAATCCACGCCCTCGCGTCCCAATCTGCGGATCCTGAAGAATGTCAGTGTTCTTCATGTAGGGCTGAATAATTGCTGTCCATGGAGCGTTACAGTTATTCGCTCCAAAACCGCTCCAGCAGACTACGACATCTGGCGAGGCGCCGGTACCCCAAGCCATCGCGATCACTGCGTTGTCGTCAGCGTCTGCAGCATAAATGTGTGCAGCAGTGCCAGTGTTTTTCGCGTTGGAGATGGCAGAGGTTTTTTTCGCGGCGGCTTTTGCTTGCGCGAAGACGGGGAAGAGGATTGCGGCGAGGATCGCGATGATCGCGATGACCACGAGCAATTCGATAAGAGTGAATGCACGTTTCATATGAATGCCTTGAGAGAAGCGTTTCCCTCAGGGACATTCTAAGGCAAGTTCAACAAAATTGAAAGAGGAAAATCAAAAAAAGGGAACTGTATCGGGCAGGCCAAAGATTCCAATCCACAATAAGATTATCGCTACCGAATCGCACCGATGCGCTCCTCTGCCTTCAACTGAACCTGCACGATCTGGTCTGCCATTTTCACAACCGTGCTTTCTTCGCTTGCACGTAATTCATCCAGCAAAGCGTCAATTGACTTCTCGTCCACTGGGCCGAAATACCTATCACCGACCTGAACAACCGGAGCTCGGTCGCAGGCATTCAAACACTCGACTTCTTCGAGCATAAACATGCCGTCGGCGGTCGTCTCGCCATTCTTGATTCCCAGCTTCTTGGTCACGTAATCGCGAATCCGGTAAGCCGAGTTGAAATGGCAGGACAGGCATGTGCAAACCTCGATCTTGTGCCGACCAGGGTTGTGCACGGTGTTATACATCGAATAAAAGGTCGCGACACCCTGGACCTCTGCATAGCTCCGCTGCAAGCGATGAGCCACTTCAGCAATCGCATCACCATCCAAAAACCCGCCGTACTCGCGTTGAGCAATCCAAAGTCCAGGCAAGATGCAAGCCTTCTGGTTCGGATAGTGGGTCTTTAGGGCATCCAGCTCCTTGATCCCTTGCTCCGAAAACCGCAGATTCAACTCATCGGCCGATGGCGGCATCGGGCGCTCATTATGGGCTCCCAGCTGTATCAATTCGCTCATGCCAAAAGCGTACCTTTTGGAGCCGAGCTAGGGCATAATCACGATCAAATCATCATGCAAGTCTGTCCACGTTGCGCCCGAGAAAACGAAGACGATATCCGCTTCTGCGGTCGCTGCGGACTCGACTTTGCCGAATACGCCCGTCACCAACAGAGGCCGACGACCGACGAAACCCGATTTTGCTACAAGCACCCCAAAGAAGCCACCAACCTCAGTTGCGGTCGTTGCGACAAACCGCTCTGCACCAAGTGCGCCCAAATTGGCTCGGCAGGTCCGCGCTGCCCGGAGTGCGCGAAGCACAACATCGAATTCCGCCCCGCTGCAGTGCTTCACCAGGCCAAGAGCAACGTCAAGGGACTCGCCCGAATGGGCCCCTGGGGAATCTACATCCTAGTCTTCTGCGTCATCTCAATCCTCGGATTTATCCGCAGCGGCTGCAACTCAACTCCGTCAGAGCCGCCTGCGGTCGAGCAACGCAACTAGCCCCCAAACTCGCGGAGTCGGCCTTCCATCTCACCTCGAGTCTGGTCGTCCACTCGCTTGTCCGTCTTGGCAAGCTCAAGCGCCTTTTTCTGGGTCGTGATTGCTTTGGCTTTATCACCCGAGCGCCACAGTGCGAGCGCATAGGTGTCCATGTTCATCGCGTTCGTCGGGTCGAGCTTCATCATCTTCTCACCGAGCTTAACGGCCGCCTTATAGCCCGCCGCGTCCGTTACACCTGGATTCTCCACAACGTCCCAGATCACTTGGTTGATCATCATCGGGTCGTTCATCTCGGGCAGACCAGCCATTTTGTTCAGAAGCTTATCAACACCACCAAGCTTGCCCATGTTTCGGGCCGCTAGTTCCATGCTCCCCAGCATCACGCGCATTTTCGGTTCCTTGGCCCATACTTTCTCGATTTCGGCAAGAGCTCCCTTGAAGTCTTGCTTCGCGAAGAGCTTTTGAATCGGATCGAACTTCTTCTGCATTTCCGCTTGCATCTGCATCTCGGCAGCCTCCGCTTTCTTTGCATCCTCGCGAGCCTTCTTTGCCTTAGCTAAATCATATTTTCCGGTCAGAACTTGATCGACAGCTTCTTCAAGCCCCGCCATTGGGTGCCCGATCCAAGCAACCGTTCCGCTGCCATCAATCACAAAAGCCGTCGGAATTCCGTTCTCGCCCGCCGCCTTCATCCAGTTGGTCGCCATGAACATCTCGGCGCCTTCGGTGGCAACGTTGTAGTCCATCTTCGCCCCGAAGTCCTTCACAAACGCCGGAACCTTAGTCTTGTAGTCGCCCGGCTGGCTCTCCCAAATTGAGACTCCGACAAAGTCGACCTTGCTACCGTACTTCTTCGCCATCTCGGTGAGGTGAGGAATCGTCTGTCGGCAAGGGCCACACCAAGTTGCCCAAAACTCAACAACAACCGGCTTCCCTTTGCCAAGCTCAACCGGCGATCCCTTCACCCAGTCGGTGACTTTGAGTTCAGGTGCCTTGTCTCCCACAGTCAGCGCGGCTTGAGCCGACACAGCGATGGAAAGAACGGCAAGAAGTGGAAGGAACCGCAACGGTTTCATGTTCAAGTTATACATTCTTTTCGTCATCTTTCGTTCCCTGTTGAGAGTCAAAGAGAGAGCCATTTGACTTTCCGAACAGCTTGTGAGCCTGGTGCCCCAGCCCTCCGAGAACGAGCAAAGTGACTGCCCCCATTCCAGCCCAAGATAGATACTCGCTGGTGCGATCCGGCTGCCTCTTGCTCTTGACCAGTTTGCCGCCGACCACGTCGTAATACACGTTGTTTTCGATCCAGAGCATGCCGCCAACTTTTTTCGGAGCGAAGTCCTTGGCAGTCAGGCCAGCCACGGGCTTGTACGTTACGGTACATATGATATCCATTCCACCCCGAGTTTCTTTGATCTCCTCGGGAAGCCAATACGTATCTACTTTGATCAATTTCGTGATCTCGACCGAGGAGGGGCCGTAAGTTCTCTTCAAGCAGTTCCAATCCCTCTCCTTCGCAAACTCATACTCCCCGCTCGGACTGTTATAGATCAGGACGACTCCGTAGGCTGGGTCAACTCGGGAACGCTTGAGCGACATTTCTCTCCCCAGGGGATCACCCAATGGTTCCCAAACATCGGTAAACAGCCCGTCACTCATTTGGCGACCGCTTTGATCAACTTGCACTGTACTGCGTCCTTTACCGCTCTTATCGAAAAGATGCCAGTATCCGACCTTACCATCGAACATCAGATGTTGAGATTCTGTACTTCCCGACATCGTTGGCATGTCTATGTCATACATTACGCCATGAACTCTCCCGGAAAGTGCTTGATACACACCAAGCTCTGGCCAACTGACCGACGTAGTCCCTACTCCGGTGAGGGTGCTTCCATGTTTTATAGTAACAGGGTCGCCATATCGTATCGTGGCTTTGCTCGCCGGAGACCCTGCTGGGACTGCGCTCTTCACTGCTTCGAACTGAAACCCTGGATAAGCTGCAAGGACTTTTCTACGCTCGGCAATCGGATCTTGCCCCAGTCCGAATGCGGTCAAAAACAAAATCCCAAACAGGTGGCAGAGCTTCACGAACCCATAGACGGGGCTTAGCTAATCAAAAGTTCAAAACAAATGAAACTCTTTTGCGTCCTGTGCATCTGATACATGGACGTAACTTTCTTGGATTCGTTCTCCCACAATAAACAAAGCCCGACCTTGAACAAGTCGGGCTACTTTTTGCCTCCTGGTCGCGTATTGTAGTGGCAGTGCTGACAACTCTCCTCATCACAGCGATGCTCGGGCAAGAGCTTGTTTTGAACCCGGCGCCTTCGCCGGTTGGCAATCCGCTCAAAGGGCTTGTTCCTTATGCTAGTGATCGGCAGGATGGCTTCCCGCACTCAATGGAGTTCAGCTACCTCCCGCTCAATTCGGTCGTGAAAGCTAAGAATCAGTATGACTGGGCTGCGCTTGAAAACCTTCTTAACGACGTCGCCAGCCGCGGGCACCAAACAATCGTGCGCTTCTACCTGGAATATCCCAAGGAGCCAACCGGGATTCCACAATATCTTCTGGACGGAGGGCTAAAAGTCACTCGATGGAACTCGGAATCTGCCGCGAGTGACCCGGCCCAGGGGCTGGGAGACAATATCACTCCGGACTACAAGGATGAAAATCTGCGCCAGTGCCTTATCAACTTCATCGGCACCTTGGGCCGCAAGTATGATGGCGATCCCCGCCTTGCCTACCTTACGATGGGAATCCTGGGAGCGTGGGGGGAATGGCACAACTGGCCCCGCGATGAACTCTTTGCACCCGTCGCTGTACAGAACGAAGTCATGACCGCCTTTCAACGAGCATTCACACGGACACCCGTCCTCATGCGCTACCCTCGCGGCGCAGGCGACCCAAGCAAAGCTGAGAACGCATCACGGCCGTTTGGCTACCACGATGATTCTTTTGCCTGGGCGACACTGGACACCGGAAAGCCCCAAGATGACTGGTACTTCATGCCTGCGATGAAGAAGGCTGGTACCCTTTTTCGCTGGCGCAGCCAGCCGATTGGCGGAGAGATTCGCCCCGAAGCCTGGGGCAAATGCTTCGACCCTAAACCGGACCGCCCCGAGATTCAAGACTTCGAAAAGTGCGTGCGCACGACTCACGCAACGTGGCTCATGGATAGCGGAATGTTTAGCGAGGACATCCCCCGAACCGCTGAGCGCAAAAAGCGAGCCGAGGAAATGGTTCGGCTTATGGGCTACGACTTCTACGTCTCCAAAGCCCGGCTCCAGGCGGGAGCCGGATTCCTGGTGGTTACCACCACCATCAAGAATCAGGGCGTCGCGCCGTTTTACGCGAAGTGGCCGCTACGGATGGCTCTGTTGGATGCAAACCAGAAAGTGGTGCGGGAAGCGAAGGCCGATCAGGGACTCGACGGGATCCTCCCCGGCGAACCTGCCGACCGATTCTTCTCGTCGTCTCTTTCGGGCCTAGCCAAAGGGAAATACACCGTCGTGATTTCTTGCCCAAATCCGCTTCCCAACGGTCGTCCAGTAGGATTTGCCAACGAATCTTACGCAAAAGACGCGAAAGGTTGGCTTACCGTCGGCTCGATCAATCTCTGATGAAACAATCCGCCTCCAGGTAACTTAGAAGTATTGCGCCCCCGATGAAGCAAGACTTTCCGCTGTTTACCTATAACCCAGATTTGGTGTATCTGGACTACGCTAACACCGCTCCGAAGCCGCAATCAGTGATCTCGGCGGTTTGTGATTACTACACGCAGTACTCCGGAAACGTCCACCGGGCGAACCACGATATTGGGAGCCGTGCGGACCATGCTTACGAATCTGCCCGGGAGCGGATTGCCACATATGTTGGCGCTCAGCGGAACGAAGTCGTTTTTCAAAAGAACACCACCGAGGCGATCAACCTTGTCGCTCAGTCCTTCGTCTCAAAGCTCCTTGAGCCCGGCGACAAGATTCTGCTCACCGGCTTGGAGCACCACGCAAACCTGGTTTCTTGGCAACTGCTAGCCGCCCGCACCGGTGCAGAGCTCGTCTTCTCCCATGTCGACGAAGAAGGTTGTTTCGACGAGCAGCACTGGCTCAAACTTCTGATCTCAGGCGTTCGATTTGCGGCCCTTACTGCCGTCTCCAACGTCACTGGCGAGCGGTTCCCAATCGAGCAAATGCTCGCGGCAGCACGCGGACTCGGCGTTCCAACTCTCATTGATGCGGCCCAGCTGATGCCTCACGAGCGAATCAACTTCGATAAGTTGGGAGCCGATTTCTTAGTCTTTTCTGGTCATAAGGTCTATGGACCCACCGGGGTCGGAATCCTCATCGGCCGGTACGAACTCCTCGAACAAATGGACCCCTGGATTGGCGGAGGAGACATGATCGACACCGTTCATCTCTCGGGATCAACTTTCCAAGAACCGCCATTACGGTTCGAGGCGGGAACTCCGCCGATTGCCAGCGTCATCGGACTAGGAGCCGCCATTGACTATCTCGACCAGCACTTCACCCAAGACCAACACGACCATGAGTCGTGCATGATGCAAGGTGTCCTGAACGCCCTCAGCCAAGTCGACGGAGTCCACTTCCTTGGCGAACCCACCTACGACGCTCGCCTCGCGTCGTTCGTGATCGAAGGCGTCCACTCCGCTGACCTCGGAGCGTATCTCAATGAGAAAAATGTTGCCGTCCGCGTCGGAAAAATGTGCGCCCACCCACTGCTGGAGCAGTGTGGAGTTGATTCTGCCGTCCGAGCTTCGATCGGCCTTTGCACCGATCAGAGCGACATCGACAAGTTCTCAGACGCCCTGACCAAAGCCGTCAAACGCCTCCGATGAGCACACTTCAACAACGCGCTGATGAGATTGCCGAGGAACTGGCTTACCTCGACCGGGAAGAGCGATTCGAATGGATTATCGACACCGGGAAGGAGCTAAAAACTCTCGAAGACTTTAGGAATGACGAACTGGTTAAAGGCTGCCAAAGCAAAGTCTGGCTCCGAGTCTGGCATGAGGGCAACCAGCTTCGCCTCACCGGCACCTCAGACGCGCTGCTCGTCAAAGGGATCGTCTCGCTTCTGATTTCAATCTACGACACAGCTACGCCCGAAGAAGCCAAATCCTTCGACTTCATCGCCTGGATGAACACCCTTCAAATCAGCCTTTCGATGCAGCGTATGCAGGGCCTTGAAGGCATGCTTCGCAGAATTCGATCATGACGCTCAAAAAGTAGGCTAACATCTGCCATCGTGCGTGCGAACAGAGTTGTTGCGCTAGACCTCCTCCGCGGGATCGCTGTCCTGGGGATGTTGTTCTCTGGGATCGTCCCGTGGGAAGGGCTTCCCGGGTGGATGTATCACTGTCAGGAGCCGCCTCCCAGTCACGAGCATAACCCGCTGAATTTTGGGATCACGTGGGTCGATCTCGTCTTCCCAGTCTTCCTATTCTGTCTTGGAGCGGCCATCCCGCTCGCACTCGGGCCAAAGCTCGAACGCGGGATTCCTAAGGAATCCCTTCTTTGGGGTGCGTTCTCGCGTTACCTCAAACTCGCATGGTTTGCCGTCTTTACTTGGCAGACCCGGCCCTGGCAACTTTCGTCTTCTCCAGGACTTCGCGAATGGGGGATTGCGCTCATAGGGTTGCTCTGCGTGCTCGGTATGTTTGCAAACCTCCCTAAGGCGTGGCCCTCTCAAGTGATTCGGATTGTCAGCCTTGCTGCCTCATTTGCCCTCTTCAAACTTGCCGGATCAGCGCCAAACAAGCTCGGCGACACCGACTACATCATTCTCATCCTTGGAATGTGCTCGTTCGTTAGCGCCGCCGTCTGGATCGCAACTCAGAACTCCTGGAAGATGCGCTTGCTCCCCTGGTTCTTCGTCCTCGCCGTCAAAGTCGGCCACGACTACAAGGTCCCCCTCGCTGAGACTCTCTGGAACTTCGACCCTTTACCCAACATATACGGCGGGAACTTGCTTCCCTATCTCCTTTTGGTGATTCCCGCCACTCTTGTTGGCGATTGGCTGCGCACTGGCAATGACGGAGCCACCCACAAACTCGTGGCCTGGGTGGGGCTTTTCTCTTGCCTTCTCGTCACCGCTGGACTCTACTCGCGCATGATTCTCCCCACTGCAGTCCCTTGTCTGCTCGCCACCATCTACGCCTATTTTGCTCTTAAGAATCAAGGCAAGATCGCCAAGTTCGGCTTTGCAATGATCATGCTTGGACTCGCAACCGATTGGGTCGGCGGAGGTATCCGAAAAGACCCCAACACAATCAGCTACTTCTTTATTGGCGCAGGTATCGCGAGCCTACTCCTTTACTGGCTGATGACCTTCTCTGCTCCAAAGACTCAGCCGACTAAAGGCATCCTCGTCTGTGGGGAAAACCCCCTGCTTGCGTACGCCCTCATCACGCACTTTGCCGCCGGAGCTTGGGCACTTACCCTTGGCCCCATCCTCAACAACGTCCTCACCGGACCCTACTTGGGGCTCGTTCGAGCCGTGATCCAAACTGCGGTTTTCGTCGCATGGGTCTGCCTCTTCCGGCGAGTTGGCATCAGGCTAAATGCATAAAAATGCCACCCTGAGAAGTTAATCCGGGTGGCTTGAAATCTTGGTGGACCGACTGGGACTCGAACCCAGGACCAAGTGATTAAGAGTCACTTGCTCTACCAACTGAGCTATCGATCCAAGACAAACAGGATACCTCAAGCCGAAAAAGGTGTCAACCCAGTAAACTCCTCGCGTGCAAATCCGACTCGCCACTCGCGCCGACGAGCCCGCTATTCAACACGTCATCCGCACCTGCTACGAAATCCTCGATTGGGGATGGTTTCCGGAGGGATACCACGAGGATTTGTACAATATCCAAGCCTTCTACTTTGATCGAAGCAACCTTTTTTATGTCGCGGAACTCGATGGAGCCATCGTCGGAACTGTCGCCGTCGACTTCATGCCCGCCCTCCCCGATGGCGATGGAACGACCGTTCACAATGGTGTCATCCGAGTCGCCAATGCCGACTGCTCACTCGAACGTCTCTACGTCCTGCCAGAAGCAAGGGGCAAGGGGGTTGGGATGGCACTCTGGCAGGTAACCATCGACGCCGCTAGAGAAAGAAACTGCAAAGTCATGGAAATATGGAGCGACAAACTCCTTGAAGACGCCCACCGACTGTACGAGAGACGAGGTGCAACCCGAGTCGGCGAACGCCTCTGCCACGACCCAAGTCAAAGCCCTGAATGGGGAATGTCGTTCCCTCTTTAACCCTTCCATAACCAACAACAAGTAAGGTCGAAACGTGCTGATTCCCCTCATCAATGCCCACGCCCACAACGACTATGCTCAGCCAAACCCGCTCAAGGGCGCGTTGGAGAGAGGCTTTTGCAGCATCGAAGCCGATGTTTTCCTCGTTAATGGAA
This sequence comes from Armatimonadota bacterium, assembly GCA_037138755.1. NCBI lineage: Bacteria > Bacillati > Armatimonadota > Armatimonadota bacterium. The sequence continues at coordinate 387,578 of JBAXHT010000002.1, forward strand.
TCCTACTCGTTGGCCACGACCGCAAGGACCTGAACCCGGATCGAACCCTGACCGAGATGTACCTGAAGCCGCTCGCCGACCGGGTGAAGACCAGTGGTGGCACGGTCTACGGAAAAAAGCAAGAGCTCATCCTGCTCGTTGACATCAAAGCCGACGGAGCCGCTGCCTACGAGCAACTCCAAAAGGACCTCAAACCCTTCCAAAGCTTTCTCACCGGATTCAGCCGGGGCAGAACCGTGAAACGGGCAGTCAAGGTGATTCTCTCCGGCGATCGACCGATCACCCAAGTTGCTGCTCAAAAGCAACGCTGGGTCTTTATCGACGGTCGCAAAGAGGACCTAGGCGGCGATCCAAACCTCTTTCCCCTTGTCAGCGAGTCCTTTCTTTCGATCTTCAAATACATGGGTCGCGGAGACTTCGGGCAATCCAACTCCGAGGCGATGACCGGCTTTGTTACCAAAGCCCACCAAGCGAAGCAAATCGTCCGGTTCTGGGCGACCCCGGAGACCCCGACCATGTGGTCGATCCTGACGGACCACAAGGTCGACCTCATCGGGACCGACAAGCAAGCCGACCTTGCCGCCTTCCTAACCAAGAAGCTACAGCGGTAACGCCGCTGCATTGAGAGGAAATCGCGTCGCTCCGCGAAGCATTCGCCCAAGGTCGTCAACTAAGCCAGTGTGAGCCTTGCCCAGTTTGGGAGACAGGTCACACTTGCCCAGGGCAATGCCACATCGCTTTCCGTCGCCAAGGTCAACTATCGCTACCGCCCCCGTTTTCGTCAGGTCGATGGTCGTGCCCCGGTAAGTCAAATTCTGGCCTTTTACCGAGAAGCCAGCTTTGACGCAAAGTTCCTTCATCTGAGGAGTCGTGTCGGGATGACCCACGATGAGCACCTTATCCAGGTCGCCCAGTTCCTTTATCGAAGTTTCGTAGGTCTTCATATACAAAGGCGTCGCTGAATCGCGATACACCTTCATCCCTGGCGCAAGGTCAGCAAATGAGTTGAATCTAGGTGCGGCCCCTTCGCGTAGTGCCCGTCTGTATGGATCAAAGTAAATCTTCTTCGGCGTGAATCCTAGCAGCGAAATCGTAAACGACCCGTCTTCGGCGCACTCCTTGGTGTCCAGCGTCACGCTCTGCCGAACGCCCGCACCGTTCTCCATCCAAATCTCCAACGGCATCCGGAACTTAGACCCGGTCCATTTCAGCCGTCCGCTCAGCTTGCCCGGAGAATAACTCAACGCCGTGACCGAAACCTGGGCATAGCCGGGGCGGCGGAACCAGTCATCAAAGAAGTCCTTGAGGGCCAACGACTGGTTGCGCCGAAGGATGATTGCCTCAAACTCCTCCCACTCAGCCGGAGTTCCCTTCGGGTGAATCCGTACCCATTCCTTGATGGCATCGAGCATATTTGAAGTACCGATCAACTGTTCAAGCATAGAGAGAACGTCGCCGCTCTTGCCATAACCCAAGGAAGAGGCCGCACCGCCAATCGAAACTCCGCTCGCCATCAGAGGAGCGTCGTTATGATCAGGAGTCGGATTACAAACCTTTACAAATGCTGCCCGTCGATCCTCAGTAGAACCCAAAGCACACTCGCGCTCATAAAGCCCTTCGCTCCAAACCGCGAAACCTTCGTTCCAGAAAGAGCGCAGGTAGGTGTTAGGCAGAATCCCACCGAACCAAGTGTGAGAAGGCTCGTGCGGATCGGCGTCTGGCAACCAGCCTTCGCCGTACGTGGCAAAAGAATAGGCTTCCAAAGCTCCGCCACCATAAGTCGGCGAGTCCAGCGATCCCCACTGCTTAAACGGATACGCCCCGAAAGAGCGAGAGAAGAACCCGAGGATGTGGGAGTTGAAGCGAGGCTGATACCGCATCTTGTCCTCGGTCAGGTTCGTGCTCCAAACGTGGTGCTTCAGTCCCTCAACATCCGTTTCGATATGCCGCATCTTGCCGACCGTAAAGCTCCAATATATGGATGGAAGGTCCATCCTGTACTTGGTGATCTGACCGCTTTTGCCAGCCGTTGATTCGATCATGTTTCCCTGGGCGATCACTTCCCAGTCTGCCGGGTGTTCGACTTGAAGCTCGTACGTCGTGGGCCAGCGGTTGACGAGCGGGTACCAGTAGTCGTTGGTCAGCGAAACATTGTTGGGAAGTATCGACCCAGCGTACTGCGGCAAGTTGACCGTTCCACGGTAGGTGATGGAATACTTGGTATCCTTCGTCGGGCGAGGAACCATCACGATTCCCCCGACCTGCTGAAAGGTCACCGGAGCCACACCGTCGGTGATCGACGTCACCCGATAGCAGGGGGAGAAGCGAAAACTAGCAACATTTGCTTTGACCTGAGGTTGAACCTGAGTCGTCACTTCATCCAGGATGCCGACCTCCTTCTTCTCCACCTTCAGGGTCATGTCTAGCTTGTGGTGAACAAGCCGAATCGGCTCAGGATCAAGCTCCGAAACATACTTCAGCTTTCCACCAACCCGCTCGAATAGGAGTTCTCCGGTATCTTCCGAAGTGAGCGGAGTTGTAAAAACGACGTACTTGGACTTGGAAAACTTCGGTTCAAGCGCCTCGACTTTCCAGCCAAACCGCCCCACGTCATACGCTCCACCCTTAAGAATCTTGAACTCTGACCCATCACCAGTCGAGTAGTTCGCCAAACTCTTTGAATCACGCTTCTTGGCAAGTTCGTTCAGAGTGTCCAACGACGGTCCTGCCTGGAGCCAAATGGCGAGCGAAAGAGATAACATTGCCATCAATCCTACCGTGCAGACGCGCCACAGGTTCCGGCGTTGCGCCGAAACTCGCTCGCCGGGTATCTTAGATGACTCGCGTGGCGGCGTAGCTCAGTTGGTTAGAGCGAACGGTTCATACCCGTTAGGTCAGCAGTTCAAGTCTGCTCGCCGCTACCATCCTCTTCTTTGGACTGCAGACGCCCTGTTCGCTCCAGTGCCGAACGAAGTGAGGCCACTGATCGATCCCTTCATAAAATCGCGTACCGACTCCGACACACCACTCGTATAGTATCTACCATGCGATGTAAGCTCGCCAATCGGCTCCTCCTTACTGCCGGAATCCTGACTGTCCTCAGTTGTGGCGGAATCGGACAGAGCTTTCGAGAAGGCGACCTTTTCGAGGTCACGCTCACCACAACGGACGGTAGCCAAGACTGCGAAGACTTCGAGATCATGGCCGTGCCCGCCAACAAGACGTTCTATATTTACGATGACGACACCAATGTGAGCAGTAACAACCGGCCAGATTGGGCAATTGATTACACCGCCTCCCGGACCAGGAACAAAATCACGTTCACATTTCGCCCTCGGGAAGACCAGGTTCCCTTTACGCTTTACACCAACTCTCCCCGAACTAAGTGGGCGTACGAAACGATGGCGTTTCGAATCACGCAGATCACCGAGTCAGATGAAGATTTCGACGAAGACGGCCAGAATGATCTGATTCGGGAGGAAGGCGCCGAGGTACGTTTCGACCTCCCAGAGGGAATCAGAAAGATCCCCAATGGAGTTATTCATCTTGATCGGTCGAACTACTAGGCACCCGTTTCACCAACGCTGCAAGGACCGGTGCCGCCACAACCGAAGTCAACAAGGACATCGCAACCAGTAGAGAGTAAGTCGATGCGCTCAGCACGCCAAACGCCTTGCCAAGGCTGGCGACGATAACACCAACCTCTCCGCGAGGCACCATTCCAATCCCAATGATCGCCCGATGCTCCTTCGCCCCTAGCCAACCACCAAGTAGTTTGCCAACCGTTGCCAAGGCGGTGATGAACAGAAGGGTACCGACCATCGGCCAGGAGCCAAAAGCTCTTATGTCAACGCTCATGCCAACAACAACAAAGAAAAACGGCACGATGAACTCGTTCAGGTCGACCAGCTTCTCGTGAATCCAGTCCTGGTACTCCGTCTCCGCCAGGATCATTCCGACCAAGAAGGCGCCAATGATCGCAGCAAGCCCCATGTAGCTCGCCAAAACCGCGACTCCAATACACATCGCAATACTCAGCGACCAAGGAGACAGCGGGCTCAGGGGCTTGCCGAGCAACTTCCCGCCGCGCCGAGCGGCCTTTCGCCCGAGCGTCATGAGCACAAAAATGAAACCTACGGCTTGGACCAGCACCAGGAAGATCGACCAGAGATCGACGCCGCCGCCCTTAGCCAGAGATGAAACAACGGTAAGAATCAGCATCGCCAGGACGTCGTCGATTACCGCAGCACCCAAAATCACTTGGGCAAATCGCTTGTCGATAACCCCAAGGTCAGACAAGACCTTAGCGGTAATCCCTGCACTGGTCGCCACAAACGCCGCCGCGACAAAGGCTGCCTCAGGCGCTTTGGACCCACTCCAAAATGCCCAGCCAAAGCCAAGAATAAACGGGACAATAACACCAAGCAAGGCGACTCGAAACGCTTCGGCCCCCACTTTGCCAATCTTCTCAAACGGAGTCTCGATGCCAACCGAGAAAAGTAAAAAGACCGCACCAAGCTCCGCCAAAACGTTCAGAACCGGCATCGAATCCGAAGGCACCCAGTTAAAACCCGATGCACCAATCACTACTCCGGCCAGAATCTGGCCGACCACCGCGGGCATCCGCAGCCGCATTGCCACCTCGCCCCCAACAATGGAGGCGAAGAAAACAACGAACAGGGCCAGCAGACCGCCAGAAGCGTGTTCCATCTGCCCCTAGCCTACTCTCTGCGGAGGGCGACGATTGGATCAAGCCGAGCCGCACTCATCGCGGGATAGAAGCCGAACACCATCCCGATGATTGCCGAGAATCCAGAAGCGAACAGAGCTGCGGTGATTGGGAACGGAGTGGCGAGACCGCCCTCGTTAGGCCATGACCTAGCGGCGGTAACAAGGGTGACAAGTGAACCTAACCCGTAGGCGATGCCCATTCCGATCAATCCGCCGACCAACGATAGGGTTGCCGCTTCAACAACAAACTGGAACAGAATCACACCCTTTTTCGCACCCAGGGCTTTTCTCAATCCTATTTCCCGAGTTCGCTCAGTGACCGAAACGAGCATGATATTCATGATCCCGATTCCACCCACCAGCAGTGAGAGCGCCGCAATCGCCGACAGAAGCGCACCAGCACTCGCGATGAGCGTATTGAAGACTCCGAGGATCGACTCTGCCGAGTCAACTCGATAGACCTTCTTGTTTCCGCTCTTCAGCATCAAAGCCTGCCAGATGTCGTCCATCGCGGTCTCCGGCTTGACGCCAGCCTTAGGAGTCGCCTGGATGTAGGCGATCTTATCACCCCCAACCCACTTGCTTTGGGCAGTCGAGATCGGCATCATCATGTCCTTGCCGTTACTGTTGCCAAAAATTGTCTGCTCTTTGGCGACTCCGATGACCTCAACATTGACGCCTGCCAAAGTCACGAGCTTGCCGATGGCCGGGCCTTTGGCAAACAGCTGGTCGCGAATATCCTTGCCGATAATTGCCACCGAAGCTCTGTTATCAACTTCCTCCTGCGTGTAAACCCGACCCTCGACTACTTCGGTTGCATTGAGCTTGAGGGCATCAACAGTCCCGCCGTAAACGCGCGGGCTATCCAAAGTCTTGTCGCCAAAGATGACCTTCTGTGCAGGCACCTGAACACTCGGAACGACATATTCAAGACTTGAACACCGAGCCTTGAGGTAATCAACGTCCGCCATGGTGAGATTCCCAGTGGCACCCATTCCCTCTCCCCGGCGTCTGAATCCAGAATCAAAAACCACAGTAATCGTCTTCGCGCCGATCTTGCTGAACTGGTTGGTCATGTAGGATTGAAAGCCGTTCGAGATCATCACAGTCATGGTGACCGCCATGACCCCGATGATGACGCCGAACATGGTAAGGAACGCTCGCAACTTATGCAGCCGCAGCATGTCGAGCGCGACCAGAAAACTCTGGATCAGGCTCATTTCTTCGCATCCTTAGCCGCCGCATCATTTCCAACCTTGTCATCAGGATCTCCACCGTCGTCATCAGGACCCATGCTCATAAAGCCTTTTCGAGCGGGTCCGCTAAACGCTGGCTTCACTACATTGTCGCCAGCCTTTACGCCGCTCAAAATCTCGTAGCGACTGTTCGAGATCACCCCAACTTTGATCTTCTGCTTGGTGGGTTTTGCAACCTCACCTTTCTTGACAGCAACCCCTGGGAAGTAAACAAAGAACTCGTTGTCTTTCTTCTCGACGTACTCGACCGGCAAGAAAACCACGTTCTTGCTACTCGCAACGTTCATCGTACACTTCGCAGACATTCCCGAGCGCAGAGCGGGAACGGTCTTGTCGAGAACGATTTCGACTTCGTACTTCACAACCGCGTCGGTACCCACTTGCACCTCTGTACCGGCCGCAGTGAGCTGCCGTGCTGGCGCCATTTTTGAAATCTTGCCCGTGATTTTTTCATTCGGGACGGCGTCGACCGTGACTTCCGAGGGCATCCCAACATTGAGCTTTGCAATGTCGATCTCGTTCACTGCGAGTTTCACGCGCATCTTGGTGCGATCCTCGATCTTAAAGATCGTCGAACCCGCCGAGAATGAGCTGAGCCCGCTCGCCATCTCACCGATCTGTAGCAGTTTCTTGGAAACCGTTCCGGTCAGTGGAGACTTGATCGAGGTCTCATTTAGCTTTCGGTTGCTTTCTTGCAAAGCCGACCGAAGCTGGGCAACACTTGCTTCTCCTTGTTGTCGACTCTTCTCCAGCAAAGCTGGGTCCGATAGGCCGGCCCTTGCCCGCAGAACTTCCGCGCGAGCAGAATTGAGTTCTGCTTTCTTGGAGGGAATTGTATAGAGATTCGTTTTCGCCCGGCGAACCGTTGTCTCCGCAGCCGCGACCGCCTCGTCAGCGCGCTTCATATCCGCCTCAAGCCCGGCTTCCTGGCGGTTCATTGCCACTCGAGAGTTCTCCAACCTGGTCTGTGCTAATTGAACATTGAGCTGCGCATTTTGAACATTTTTCAGCGCAGAGTAGCCCTGTTTCTCTAGTTCAACTTGGCGGTCATACTCAAATTTGGCATTGCGAAGATTCTGCTCAGCTTCTTGCAAGGTGGCTTTGGTGGCGGCAATCTGCGTCGGCTGAGTCGAGTTCTTGATTCGATCTCGATCAGCCTTCGCCGATCTTAGATTTGCTTCAGCAGAAGCGATTTCTGCATTCAAAAGGGCAGGGGTGTTTTTGACTTCCAGTTCAAGTTGAGTTACTCTCGCCTCCGCTTGAGCCAGAGCGACTGCCGCCGTCTTTCGACGCTGAGCAATTTCAATGGTTGAGCGCGCAACTCCGGCCTCGGCCCCGACGAGTTGAGCATTGGTTTGGTCATAGCTCAGCCGAGTCTCCTGCGGGTCGATCACCGCGAGCAGTTGTCCCTGCACAACCTGATCGCCCTCGTCGACTAAAAGGCGAGATATCCGACCAGTGACCTGTGGCTTAACTTCAACGGAGCGGATCGCATCCACTGTCCCCGATTCGATGATCGAAACCGACACATCCCCCTTCGTCACGGTGTACGGTTTTTCAACAACAACTTCTTCGCGCTTGCCGCAACCGACCAAAGCGATGGCGACCAGCGCCATAGAACCAAACTGAACTCTTTTCATTTCCCCAATTCCCCTACTGCGAATAACGCCGATCCGTTGCCAATCAGACCGAAGTCCTATAAAAGTTACGTCTAACGAAAAGTGTACACGCGGTGCGGGTCGTCGGGAGTCTTCACTCCATCCGGGATCATCAGATAGACCGTGCGACTTGAGTAACACCACGCCTTTTCAAAATCGGCTCTCGGATAGGTCTTTCTCACTCGCTCCTTGAAAGCCGGGTCATTGATGATCGGCGTGCCATCTTCCTTAAACCCAACGCACAGCACAAGGTGGCCGCTTTCCGTCTTGCTCAGCTCTTGTCCTCGAAGATAGCTAAAGCTCACGGAGCACGCGACTGGAATACCAGCTTTGGTCAGCCGCTCTAAATCTTCCATCGAGGTCAGTCGCGAAACGCACCCTTTCATGCCCTCCATCGACCCGACGTAAGCCGTATTGAACGGCCAGTTCCCGGCTCCATCATAAACCGGATCCCAAACCGCCGCCTCAACCTCCGGCACATCCTTATTCATGGACGGTCGATCCAACACTTTCGACCAATGCCAAAGAAGCATCGAGGTCGAAGTCGCCGAACAGAGCACGCTCCCATTCGGATAATTCCCTTGGGCCCGCTCCGGAACGTCCACCAAGCTCCCCCAAAACGGCGAAGGAGCCCACTCTTTCGAAACCTGAGTCGTCTTTGTGTTCGCAAAGCAGAGTGTCAACAACTTAAGCCGAACCGGCTTCAAATACTCCGGATTCTGCGTCAGCGTGATCTTCAAATCAACCCGCTCAACCAAACTCTTCGACCGAAAAGTATCTGTGGCGACCGAGGCAAACTCGTCCTTCTGCCCTTTCACGCTTGAGCGAGGCATCCAGCCGGCATCACCCGACCATTCTCCGACGCACAACCAGCCGCTCTTTTCGGTTTTCAGCTCAATTTTTATAGCCCCACCCGCAGCGCCGTCGATGTTCCAAGATGGAATCACCTCATCAAATGCAAACCCCGGCTTGATCCCCTGGAACACCCTGCTCACAGTCTTCCCCGACTCAAAGTTCACCCGCAGAGGAATCCGAATCAGCCTCGCCTGGCTCGGTTGCCACAGCACCGTCGAAGCCACAATCGCAGAAATCATAACTACCTTTTACCCGCCCTGAATCCCCGGCGTTCCCGCTGACGTAACATAACTCACAAGTGGAAACCGTTCGCTACAAACCCGGCCAAGCAATGCGCTGGCTCCATACCGAAGCCGACCGCCTTAAGGAAGACGCTAAAGCAAGCGGCCGCGCCGCCACCGAACCCGCGTCTGGCGACTTCGCCGGATTCACCGAATCCGTAAGAAACGTCGCCGGAGCCGTCTTCAATCTCGGAAAATCCGCTTACGCCGAACTGGCCCACATCCGCTCCACTAGCAGCGAATTTGTCCTTCTCGACGACCGAATGGACGTCGTTTCCGGCAGCTCAATCAAAGCAATCCCTTACAGCTCAATCAAAAAGATCTCACTGGTCAAAGATAAAGCCACCCTCACGCTGGAGAAAGGCACCTTCACCATCAAGCCATTCGCCCACGTCGTCGCCGGCCCTCTCAAAGTCCCGATCGGCTGGGAGCGCAACGGCCTCGAAGCCCCGTACCTACTGATCGTCGAAGAAATTGCCGCGAGAGCTGGCGTCGAAGTAGAAGTCGGCTAATCCGGGAAGGCCCCTGCCCCACTCGGAATGGGTGGGGAAGCCGAAGCACTCCAACCAACTTTGCGCTCAAAATCGCAAGAAATCCCTTGCATAACCGTGCCAAGAGGGATATAGTTGGGTTTCATCGCCTAAACTTAACCACAACCCAGCGGAGCACCCAATGAAGAAGAAGCCGCTCGACCCCTACACTTACATTGAGAACGCATTCCTCGATCGTCCACGGGACGAAGAGGAGGCCCTGCCCAAAATCTCTTCCTATCTAACCGGCAAGAAGAAACGAACGGGCAAATACCAGAAGACCGAGATGCGCGCGCCGCGCCCCCGCGTCGCCGAGCACGACAGCACCCTCAACCCCAAACTGACCCAGGTGCTCGAACAGCTCCCTAAAACTGTCACCTTCCTCAGTAGCGTCTTCGACGATGAAGTCACCGCTCACTACTATCGAGGTGACTTCAAAGAGACCCGCGAGGAGATGATCGAGCGCCTCCTCGACCCCCAGCTCAGCCTGGAAGAAACCAGCCGCCTCCTCGGAGTCTGCCCCGCTACCGTCCGCCGCTATACCAATCGAGGCTGGCTCAACCACCATCGCACCTCTGGCGGCCAACGACGCTTCAAACTAAGCGATATTGTCCTCTTCGTCGACAGACACGGCCGATTCCCGAAGTAAACGTAGATGGGGTGTCCACCTCGCACATCACGGCACTTACCCCGTCGCAGTAAACTACGCCCACGATGCCCGAAAGCTCCAAACCCCAACGGACCCTTCGGATCGCAATGTTCTCCGAGTCCGTGTTGCCTGTCCTCAACGGAGTCAGTATCAGCATCGACACCATCGTCCAAGAGCTTCGGAACCGCGGGCACAGTGTCCACATTTTCGCGCCCAACTACATCCGCCACCGCGAAAAAGACCCGAACACCCACCGGTTCCGAGCCATCGAAACGCCCTGGGCCAAGGGCTACCCTTTCGCCTACCCACCGTTCTGGCGAATGCTTAACACTTTTCGGAAGTACGAGTTCGACGTGATCCACACCCACACCCCCTGGATCGTCGGCTTCGTGGGAATGCGTTGGGCCGAGAGCCACGAGATCCCACTTGTCAGTACCTATCACACCCTTTACGACCGGTACGCCCACTATCTTTGGATGTTCCCTCGCCGCTACATCCGGTTCCGAATCGCCAAGCACACCAACTTCTATTACAACTCCTGCGAGCAAGTGATCGCTCCCACCGCCGCCGCCCACCGCTGGCTCGAACGCCATGGAATCCGCCGCCCCGTCCATGTCATTCCCACCGGAATTCCGCGACCGCACCCCATCGACCGCGCCGACGCACGCGCAAGTTTGGGAATTCCACCTGACCACCAAGTGTTGCTTTATGTAGGTCGCCTCGCTAAAGAAAAGAACCTGGAAACTCTCATCCAAATGGTCGCCAACATCGCCCCCACCCACCCCAGAGCCCGCCTCTGGATGGTCGGCGACGGACCGTACCGCGAGGACATGCGCCTCCTCGCCGCCCGACTCGGAGTCGGCGACCGGGTGAAGTTTGTCGGAGCAGTGCCGCGCAACGAAGTCGAACAATACTACGCCAGTGCCGACCTTTTCACCTTCGCCAGCGTCACCGAAACCCAGGGCCTCGTCGTCCAAGAAGCCATGCAGCACGGCCTCCCCGCCGTAGCAATCTCCGGCGGAGGGGCTAGCGACTCGATCGAAGACGGAGTGAACGGACTGGTCACGAAGAACATTCAAGATGAGTTCAACAGCGCTGTCGCCAGGTTATTGGCTTCGCCCGAAGAACTCGAAAAACTCGCTCTCGGAGCGCACCGAAAAGCCCGCGAAAGCAGTATTGAACTGATGGCCGATAGGATTCTCGAAGTTTACGAACTCGCCATCGCCGGACACGCAACGGAGCAAACCATTGGAACCCGAAATCTCCTATAAACGCTCCGGCTACGCCGACTTCGCCCTAATCCTCGGGGCTCTAGCTCTGGTCCGATTTTTGCTGCCGCGAGTGCCCGTGCCGTTTTCGGTAAAGCCAATTGTTGATGTTTTACTTACTGTCGTCTTTCTGGCATTCCCGCTAATCGCGATTTACAGGGCAATGTCCGAGCAGCCTAAACCCAAACAGGCACTGTATATCTTTCTAGCCGGAGCTCTAATTCATGGCGGATTAGTTGCTTTGGATTTATTGGTCTTCAAGGGCCAAGGCGTTGTCTCGTCTTTCCTGGCTCCACTTAAGCCCGCTGGACTCCAGATCTGGTGCATTGGTTTGGGCGCCCTAGTCGCGGCCCTCATCTCCGACAGAAACATCCTGATCCCCATAGGAATCTTCCTCATCGCCTACGACATCTTCCTAGTTCTCACCCCGCTCGGCTTCACCCAGAAGCTGATGCAAGCCGCTCCAGATATCTTGAAGCAAGGCGGAATGCCAATCCCGGCCTCATCAACAGCTACTCCGCTTAGCGGAAAAGCTGAAATCTCCGGCGTGGTGGGTCCCGCCGACCTGGTGTTCCTCGGAACCTTCTTCCTCGCAATGTTTCGCTTCGACATGAAGCCCTACACCACCCTGCGAGTGATGATCCCGGTCTTGCTTTGCTACCTGTTGTTCGTCATGCTCACCGGCATCGCCCTTCCCGCCCTCGTGCCGATCGGAATCGTCACGCTGGTGGTGAATTGGAAGATGTTCAACATGACCAAAGACGAAAAGCTCTCAACCTTGGTTGTTGCGATTCTTGCGGTGGTGATTCTCGGCTACTCGGCTACTCGGCCAAGGCCGCAAGCTGCGCCTTCGCGGTCGGAGGTCGGTTCAGAATCTCAAAAATCGGGAGTGTTGCCTGGCTCAGCTTTGGAAGGTCAACCCCGGTCGAAAGCCCCTCGCGATGGGCAAAGTAAACCAGGTCCTCAGTAGCCAGGTTCCCGCCCGCGCCTTTGGCATAGGGGCACCCGCCGAGGCCCCCAGCACTGGAGTCGAAGCCACGGTAGCCGAGTTCGAGTGACTTTGCCACGTTGGCTATCGCAGTTCCACGTGTGTCGTGGAAATGCCAGACGATTTTGTTTTGGTCAAGATGCTTGATAGCCTCATGCAACGCCACGACCTCTTTGGGAGTTCCGACCCCGATGGTGTCGCCAAGCGAGATTTCATCAGCTCCCATTTCGAGGAGGGTTTCAGTGAGTTCGGCTACTTTCGACGGTTCGATGCGACCCGCATACGGGCATTCGAAGATGGTCGAAACGTACGCTCTCTTGAACCCCGTGTGTTCTTGCAGAATTGGTCGAAAACCCTCCAGGGAGTCAGCAACCGTCATGTTGATGTTCTTCTGGGTGAATGCATCACTCGCTGCAGTGAAAACCGCAATCCGCTGAACACCAAGTGCCTTCGCGTTCTCGTAACCCTTGGCGTTCGGCACAAGGGCTGAGTAAAGGCCGCCTTTTGGCAGTTGTGTCCATAAATCTGCGACGTCGCCCAATTGCGGAACCCACTTAGGCGAGACGAAGCTACTGACCTCGATCTCGTTCAGTCCGCTTGCTCGAAGCGCGGAAATCAACTCAGCTTTGTTGGGAGTCGGAATGGGCGTCTTCTCGTTCTGAAGACCATCTCTGGGCGAAACCTCAACGATTCGGATCGAATCCATCAAGCCTCTTCTACGACAACCAGCAACTCGCCATCCTTCACCTGCGCGCCTTTGGTTGCGTTAAGCGTCGTGACAGTTCCACCGAATGGAGCGTTGAACGGCTGCTGAGTTTTCATCGCTTCAAGGACAATCAGTTTTTGTCCTTTGCTCACTTTGTCGCCAACTGAAACGAGGACGTCAACGATTTGTCCCGGCATCGGAGCACGATACTCGCCACTCGCCGTTGCACCCTGCGAGCCGGCCCTTGGCCGTCTCGTTTCTAGCCGATACTGATGCCCCTGGTACGAGACGAGGATCGCGTCCCCATCCCGCACGGCTAGAGCTGAAAACAATCCGCTCGGAGTCCGAACAATCAAGCGATCTGTTCCTGCAATTACTTCGGCGCCAGATTCTACAGATGCTTCGATCTCCGAACCATTTAGAAAGAGTTTCATTTTCGTTCCTCTCGATACTTGATTGCTGCCCCAATGAATGCTTTGAACAAGTTCTGGGTCGCCGCATCTTCCGGCGTACGCTCCGGATGCCATTGCACTCCGATACAAAAAGGTCGTGATGGATCTTCGACAGCCTCCACAGTGCCGTCCTCACTGTGAGCAGTAATGACCAGCCCGTCGCCCAACCGATCAACCGACTGGTGGTGATAACTCTTGCCGGAAATCTTCAAGGACTGAGAGGCAGTTGCAAGTCTGCTTTGTTCGGAAACCATATAATCTTGCATCGTTCCCCCACTGTGTTCTTCGTGACCAACGACATCGGGCACGTGCTGGTGCAGCGAGCCTCCGCGGATCACATTCAGGAACTGACAACCGCCGCAGATCCCCAGTATTGGTAGATCTTGGTCAGTCAGCGAGTACATCCGCTCTTCCATTTTCCACCTCTCTGGATGCTGCAGCTCGGCCTTTGGATGAAGTTCTTGACCATAGTGGGCCGAGTCAAAATCCGCACCGCCCGGGATCAGCCATCCATCGAACATGCCAACGATCTCCTTCAAGTCAGTGAGTGGTGAGACGATGACGGGATTTCCGCCAGCTTTCGCGACCTGTTCAGCATAGTTCCAGTTAAGCGTCAGCTTCGAGTCCGCCTGAATATCCGATGTGATCGCGATCAGCGGCTTCAAGCAAGCACATCCTTTATCGACTCCACATTAGCTTTCACTTTGTTGATAAACAACGAGGCACCCACGCCGTTTGCGATGCGGTGATCAAATGTCATCGAGATGTTTACAAACCGTTTCACCCGAATCATATTCGGTGTCGAGTCGAGCCCGTTAAACACTTCGCCCAAGAAGATAGTTGCCATTGATGGGGCAACCACCACCGGAACGGCGTCTCGGAGTCCAAATGCTTGCATGTTAGTCAGAGAAACGGTTACTCCAGCGTGCGCTTGGTCTTTACCGCTTCGAGCAAGCTCGATCTGAGCTCGTGCCGCCGCCGCAAATTCTGTCCAAGACATGGTGTCCGCATTATCCACCACCGCGGTCACCAATTCATCTCCTGGCAAGGAAACGGCGATGCCGAGCGAGACATGGTCATAGGTTCGTAACTTGTCATCCCCTGCTAGGGCTGATCGAAAGGTTGGGAACTCCGCCATTGCTCGAACCACTGCGTAAGCAAACATCGTAAACGCCGATGGCTGGAAACCACGCATCTCTTGCTTCGCCAACGCTCGCTCGGCTTCGATGGCGCTCCACTCGGTAGCAACCGTAATCGTCCCAGGAACGACCAATGAGTTCGAGCGAACCATTCGCGAATTCAACACCCGCTGTTTCGAAGGCAACGCGACCTCTGTATAGCCAGTCCCACTCGACACCGTCGATGCGGAACCTCCGGCTAGAAAAGCGTCAATATCCGCAGGCATCAGCTTCGATCCGCTAAAGGGAATTCCTACCAAAACATCCTCGGAAACTCCCTTCTCCTTTGCATAAGCTCGCGAGCGAGGCGGGATTCCCCGGACATCACCAGAGGACTTCGTCGGAGCTGAGGCGACTTTAGTAGCAGGTGCTACTACCGGAGCCCCGTGCGATGGAGCTGCTGCAACTTCTACGCCAGCCGAAACTGACATTCGGCCAACCTCGAATCCAATTGGAACCACGTCATCCACAGCCGCCAACCATTCGACCAAAGTTCCTTCATAGGGAGACTCGACATCCATAACTGCCTTGTCGGTCTCCATCTGATAGATCGGTTCGTCGCGCTTTACCGCGTCGCCCGCTTGCTTTAGGAAGGCAACAATGCGAGCCTCTTGGAGACCTTCACCGATCTGCGGAATGTAAAGAGCAGCCGCGCTGGGCGATGCCGCAACCGGTGCCGGTGCCCCGTGCGACGGCGCTGCCGGAGCCGCTACCCCGTCCGAAACTGAAACTTCACCGATTGCAAACCCGATTGGAACAATGTCGTCTACCGCTGCCGACCACGAGGCCAACACTCCATCCACCGGCGACTCGACATCCATGACGGCCTTATCGGTCTCCATCTGGTAGATCGGCTCGTCTCGCCGGATCGTGTCGCCAGGTTGCTTCAAAAACGCCACAACGCGCGCTTCTTGAAGCCCTTCACCAATCTGAGGAATGAATATTGAAACGTTCGGCATACCTTCTCTCGCGCTTCATTGCGCCTACTCTGTAGTTTGACATAGCCCGTAGTGGCACGGTTGCAAACTTCCGCAGAATCATGCTTACCCCGCAACCGAACGGCTGGTATCGCGTAAGTACAATGACCGCACTATGTCCGAGAAGCTCTTTTCTGAATCCGAAGTCGCGGAGATCATTCGCCGTGCGGGAGAGCTTCAAGAGGAGAAGTCTGTTGAGGGCTATGTACCGGGAGTCGCCGCTCACGAGCTGATGCAACTGGCCCAAGAAGTTGGGATCCGCCCCGAGTATCTTGAGTTAGCGTTGCGAGAACGCCAGGAGAAAGCCGCTCCGGCCACAAAAAACGCTGATCGGATTGAGCGAGTTATTCCGGTTGAGATCGATCCAGACGATTATGATGTGATTACCGATGGGCTTCGACTGATCCCGGCTTCCAGCGTAAACGGAACCACTTCAGGTGGCATCTCGCAGTTTGGCCGAACCATGCTGGGACAAGTCAGGGAGTCGTGGGATAATCCGCACTTCAAGCTGAGCTCGCGTGGGGGCCGAACCAAGATCGAGGTTTGGACTGACAAAAGTGCAGCTCTGGGCATATCCTTCCTCTGGATGATGCCCCTCATCTTCTCTGCTGGTGCGTTCAAAGTCGGCGGCATTGTCGCAGGATTCGTAGCTCTATTTCTCGTGATCGGTGCAGCCGTAGCGACTTACAGAGGGATGCTTCAGAAGTCGGCTCAGGCGGTCTTGAAGGTGGCTGATCGGCTGGAACAATCTATTCTTGAGTACGGAGAAGGCAGCGACCTACGTGCCAACCTTAGTTCGAGCATCCAGATCATCGCAGAACCAAGCGAACAACGAGATGCGACAAGCGAGTAGCCAAAAAAGAGCCCCACGCAACGATACGTGAGGCCCAATGGCTGGAGAATGGTTTACAAGTTGTGGTTATTCGCCCAAGCGCTGCCGGCGCAGGAACGAAGGGATGTCGAGGTCAATGTCGTCGAGATCTGGCTCGACCAAGGTCGGAGCTGAGCTGACCGGCTTAGCCTGAGCATAGATCGATTCCGATGTGATCGGCTCGACCGCTTTTGGCTGGATGAAAATTCTCTCTGGCTGTGTCGGTGCCACATAAGAAGCTTCCACTCGAGCGACTGGCTCGTCCATGACAGACTGAATGAAGACCGCCTTATCAAATGCTCGATTCACTGTTGGCGTCGCAACGTCCATACCTGCCGCAAGAAGGGTGATCTGAACTTCATGATCTGGAGTCTCGCGAAGGACGTGGCCCATGATGATGTCGGCATTCTCAAGGTCCGTGAACCCGAGGATGTATTCCATCGCCTCGTGAGCTTCGCCAATGGTGAAGTCCGAACCGGCGGTGATATTGACGAGCACTCTTCGAGCGCCTTGGATGTTGGTTTCCAGGAGCGGCGAGTGTGCCGCCGCCTCGGCCGCCAGCCGAGCTCGCTGCTCACCGACGCCTCGACCGAGGCCCATCAAAGCGACCCCGGCGTCTTTCATAATCGAGCGAACGTCAGCGAAGTCAACGTTGATCATTCCTGGAAGAAGAATAATGTCGCTGATTCCCTGAACGCCCTGTCTCAGAACGTCGTCCGCAGCCGCAAAGGCCGCCGACATCGAGGTCTTCTTTTCAACAACATCAAGAAGGCGGTCGTTAGGAACCGTAATCAACGTGTCAACAACTTCTCGAAGTCGCTCGGCACCTTCGGCGGCGAGTTTTCGTCTTCGAGGGCCCTCGAAACCGAATGGCTTGGTAACGACGCCGACGGTCAGGATTCCCATCCGTCGAGCGATGTCGGCGATCATCGGAGCGGCGCCGGTCCCAGTTCCACCGCCCATTCCGGCGGTGATGAAGACCATATCCACATCTTGCAATTCCTCTTCGATGATTGCTTGCGACTCCTTTGCCGAAGCTTGGCCGACCTCAGGGTCTCCCCCAGCCCCGAGGCCACGAGTGATGTCGGTTCCGAGCTGAATCTTCTTAGGCGCCAACGAACTCTGAAGTGCTTGGGCATCGGTGTTCATCGCAATGAAATGAACGCCCATCACGCCTTCGCGGATCATTCGGTTCACGGCGTTGCTACCCGCTCCGCCGACCCCGATCACCTTGATCGTCGCCTGGTTCTCAAACAAATTCTCCGGTCGCATCGTATCTTCCATTTTGTTGACCTCCATTTCGCCGTGCCATCGAGCAATCCCGCGCACGTCATTCCGTTGTTGGCTGTATGGACGGAAGGGCGATTCAAAAAGATTCACATGAAGAGATTCGCTAGTGCAAATGTGGATAAATGCGCTCTTTGGGGATAATTGCCCAGAGTTATCCACACACTGATAAATGTTAACGGATATATGAGTTAGCTGTAAACTAGCTTCATGTCGTTCACGCTGATCCGGGCTGCCAAGTTGGCCGAACTCAACGCTAACCCACTTAGCATCAACGCTGAACAGGTATCGGATTGGCTGATCGAGTTTCTAAAGGCCGAAGTCATCAAACGGCGCGGCATGAACAAGGTCGTGCTCGGCCTTTCGGGCGGGGTCGATTCTGCCGTTGTCGCGTATCTCTGCGCTCGTGCGTTCGGACCGGAGAACACGTTTGCCTTCCGGATGCCCTACAAAATCAGCAGCCAAGAGAGCTTGGATCATGCTCAGCTAGTGATCGACGATCTTGGCATCCAGGTGCGAACGATTGAGATTACGGGGATGGTTGATGGGTACGTATCGCAATATGAGGATGGGATTTCTTCCCAGCGCCTAGGAAACGTCTGCGCCCGCTCGCGAATGATCGTGCTCTTCGACCAATCTGCCGAAGTCGGGGGAGTCCCCATTGGCACCGGGAACAAGTCCGAACGACTCTTTGGCTACTATACTTGGCACGCCGATGACGCTCCCCCGATCAACCCGCTAGGTGACCTGTTCAAGTCCCAAGTGTGGGAAGTCGCCCGCGCCCTTGGGGTCCCCGAAGTCATCATCGACAAACCCGCCACCGCCGACCTCGTGAAGGGCCAAACCGACGAGGGCGACTTTGGAATCAGCTATGCCAAGGCCGACCGCATTCTGCACTACGTCGTCCAAGGCTACGGCCGCGAGCGCCTGGTCGCCATGGGCTTCCCTTCGGCGGACGTTGATATCGTCTGGAAACGAGTCAGCGGCACCCACTGGAAGCGGAAGCTTCCGACGGTCGCGATGCTGAGCAACACCGCCATCAATGAGTACTACCTACGGCCTGTGGATTTCTGACTTTGGGGCGCGCTAAACTTGTAGTCCCTCAGCAGTTGCATCCCTGCGGGCGAAATGCTGTAAGTCGCCGCGTACTCTTGGTGACAATGGGCGCAGCTTCCCAATGTTGCCTTCGACGAGTTGGCCCCACCTCTGCTGTGGAGAATCCCCCCTCCGTACTTGCGAAAATACTCCTTCATCACTTTTCGAGTTCTCAAATCTATCAGCATGTAGTGCCACTTGTCGGCCCCCGATCCTGGGCGAACCTTTTTCATCGTGGTGATGAAATCAGGGGGACCGTACTTCTCCGGCAGGGGGTTTGGGACGGGCTCATAAAAATTGAACGGCTTGGAGAATTTTTCTTTGATGAAGACCGAACCTACTGGCAGCTCACCGTTCAGATTATGGGATAGAGCAACATCGTTTGCGTAGGTTCGAATCCCGCCTTGAACATGCGGACCACGACTCAAGTCCGGCCCTATGCACAGAACCATGAGTCCGTCATCGCCATCTCGTGGCACCTCATTGAGCCTCGTCAGTTTTTGGTAATCAAGTGCCTCTTCTAGAGTCAGCGGAGCCTTGGGGTCGGATACCGGGCGCTTCGGCACCAGAGCCGCGGCGAAGAGACCGACTCCGGCACTGGCTGCGATCATTAACCAGGGCTTCATTCTTCACATTGTAACAAGAAAGCGTCGGTAAGGTGTCCCCCAAAGTACTCTATGAGACGGAAAACAAAGCGCGGTTAGCACCGCGCACTCCACACTAGCTTACGGCAGACGTCAGCCCGGTCACGGCATCCTCAAAACTTGAACCCTCCGCTTTTGCTTGGCGAAGGAATTTGTTGATGCCATCGATCGATTCGATTGCTTTGTCGGTCAGGGGGCGGGCGCCTTTTTTATAGGCCCCAATCGAGACCAGGTCCTCTACGTCGTTGTAAGCCGCCATCAATTCCCGAACATCGGTGGCCGCCTGAATCTGTTCGGGTCCAACCACAAAAGGCATCGTTCGGGAAAGACTATTCAAGATGTCAATCGGCGGATAGTGCCCTCGCGAGGTGAGTTTGCGGTTCAGGACGATGTGGCCGTCCAAGATACCGCGAGTGGCGTCGGCGATTGGCTCGTTGGTGTCGTCTCCGTCGACAAGAACTGTATACAGAGCCGTAATCGCACCCTTCGGTCCCATTCCGGCTCGCTCCATCAAGCGGGGCAGCAGAGCAAACACCGACGGCGTGTAGCCCTTCGTCGAAGGCGGCTCGCCGATAGCAAGACCAACTTCCCTTTGCGCCATGGCGAATCTGGTCACTGAGTCCATCATCAGAAGAACTGACTTGCCTTGATCTCTAAACCCCTCGGCCAGAGCGGTCGCGGTCAGCGCGGCTTTAATACGGACCAAAGCAGGCTGCTCGCCCGTAGCACAAACGATAATCGACCGTTTCAGACCCTCTTCACCCAGGTCGTTCTCCATGAACTCGCGGACTTCCCTACCACGCTCACCAACCAGGCAGATAATGTTAATCTCCGCCTCACAGTTCCGCGCAATCATGCCCAGCAGTGTCGACTTTCCAACGCCCGAGCCCGCGAAGATGCCCATCCTCTGGCCCTCGCCTAGCGTCAACATTCCATCAATCGCCCTCACGCCTGTCGCCAATGGCTTTTCAATCATGCGCCGAGTCATGGCGTTCGGAGGGTTTGCGGTCACGGGATAGTAAACATCCGCCTCGATCGCCGGCCCTCCATCCATCGGCTGACCCAAACCATCCAAAACGCGTCCCAACATCGACTCGGAGATTGGTACGGATAAGCACTGCCCGGTAGATTCCACCAAGTCTCCCGCCCGGATGCCATCGAGGTCACCCAAGGGCATCAGCAAGACTGTGTTGTCTCGAAAGCCAACCACCTCAACGGGGACATTGCGAGTCTCGCCGTTCATGCCGTCGGTTTTGATGTGGCACAGGTCGCCCACCCTGGCAATCGGTCCGTTGGACTCAATTACCAACCCAACCACCTTGCTGACTCGGCCCGAAAGACGATAGGAAGGAGCGTTCATCGCGGCAAATTTCAGCCGAGTGAATCGAGGTTCACGAATCTGAATCATGCTGCGTTCCGAAACTCGTTATCGATCAACTCAAGCCGGGTCTGCACGGTGGCGTCGATGATGCCAGCATCCGTCTCAACGACTACTCCGCTCCGAATCGAGTGATCCTGGACGATCTCGATGTTCTCAAGCTGACGGGACTGCATCACCAGCGCCTCGCGATGGCTCTCGAAAAGCGCAAAGTCGGAGGGGTTGATCATAATCCTAGCCCGACGCGCGTGGGTCACATGCTCCAAAACGTCTTTCGCAATCTCGAGCGCGTAATGCTTGTTAATTTCTAGCTCTGCCGCAAGGATCTGTCGGACGACCTCCATCGACATTTCGGTCAAGACTTCTTCCGATTGCTCGAACCAGGAAATCACGGCTTGCTCGAACTCCTGTCGCAATGTTTCCCAATCAGCAAAAAATTGCCTCGCTTCGATTTTCCGGTCGGCTTCCGCCTGATTTTGGGCCATGATCAATCCCGCGCTTCGCCCTTCGTTGCTCCCTGCCTTGAGGCCGTTTTCGTAGCCAGCGTTGTAGCCGTCTTCGTAGCCCTTTTCCTTTAGGAGATCAACTTGATCTGAAAGGCGATTCGAGACGCGCTTTAGATCGGCAGATAAACGAGGAATCTGACCAAACAGTTGGTCCTGGTTCAGGCTTTGAAACCCGCTCGTGACGACGTTAGACAATCATCTCCTCCTCGCCGCCTCGGCTCAGAACAATTTCGCCTGACTCTTCGAGCTTACGGATAATCGCCACAACTTTCTGTTGGCCCTCTTCGACAACCTTTGTTCGCACCGGCCCCATGAACTCCATGTCTTCCTTCAGCATTGCAACCGCACGGTCTGACATGTTGGTGAAGATTTTCTGGGCAACTTCTGGCTTACTACCCTTGAGAGCCGTCGCCAAATCCTTCATATCAACTTCACGCATCACCGCCTGAATCGCGCGGTCGTCGAGCTGAATAATGTCCTCAAAGACAAACATCATGCCCTTGATGACATCGGCAAGCTCAGGTTCGTTCGCCTCCAACATCTCGATAATCGTTCGCTCAGTAGTTCTATCCACTCGGTTCAGGAGGTCGACCAGTGCTTTGGGACCACCAGCTTGAGTCATCTCCTGCGAGAGAACGCTTGAAATCTTCTTCTCCAGAACTTGCTCGACCTTCTTGATCACTTCAGGAGGCGTTTGCTCCATCATGGCAATCCGGCCGGCGACGTCTCCCCGAAGTTCCTGGGGGAGCTTTCCGATAATTACCGCTGCGCTCTGCATCGGCATGTAGCTCAGAACCAACGCAATGGTCTGTGGATGCTCATCTTGGATGAAGCTGATCACCTGGTGGGGATCTGCTTTCTTAAGGAATTCGAACGGCAAGACCTGCATCGCTGACATGATCTTGCTAAGAATCTCATTTGCCCGATTGGCACCGAACGCTGACTCAAGAACTGCTCGAGCGTTGGCAATACCACCCTCTGCGATAAAGTCTTGAGCAATTGCAAGCTCATAGAACTCACTTATAACCGCCTCTCGAATTTCGGGGAACACCTTTTCCATTCGAGCGACTTCTAGCGCAAGGAGCTCGATTTCCGCTTCCGAGAGATGCTTGACGATATCGCCCGCGATCTCGGGACCCAAGACCATCATCAGCACTGCAGCCTTGGTCTTATTCGGCAACTCTTTCATTTTTGCTGTCGTAGACATCTTCTTAAACCTCCGCTAGCCAAGTTTTGATGAGCATGGCCGTAGGCTCAGGTCGGTCCTTTGCCATCTGTTTGATGGCGGCAAGGTGAACAGATTTCTTCTCTGCAATCTTTTCGACTTCCATGACCGCGCCATTGTCCCGATAGATGATTCCGCCCTCAGCAAGCTGGGCTAGCTCCTCCTCGGTGTACTTGGCCAAGTTGTTTTGCAGGTCCTGAGCGTGTTGCTCAGCCGGAACCAAGCCAGGCTGCTGTCCGATCATCGCGTAGTTCGCCGGAATCTGGCCGTTAACTAACGGAACGCTGATCGTCTGACCGTCAGCTAGGACGATTGAGGTCGATTGAGCAACTGGCTTCATCTTGCCGAGCTGCTTCACGACCATCACACCGATGACCAGGAGGGCTGCGATTGGCAAGAGAGCCATCATCTGCTGCAACTTTGCCCCGGACTCGGCTTGAGCAACCGATTTCTCAACGGCCGACTTGACCGTCTCGTCGAACTTAACTGGCGTCACCTTAGTCTCAAGGATCGTATCACCGGTTTTCTTTTCTGAGTCCACAAACTGCTTCACCTGGGCGACAAACTCGTCCGCCTTAGCCTCTTGCCCTTCTGGGAATCCGGAGGTGTTGGCGGCAACGTTGATCACCATTGACTGGATGCTGCCTACCGCCTTGTTCGAGTGAGTCTCAATCTGAGTGGTGTTCGGCTGCAGTTGCTCGACCTTTGAAGAATAGGCACCTTCTTTGTCCCCCGTGTCTGAATTTGCAGGTGCTCCAATGTTTGCAGCGGAACCTGCGGCACCACCGGCGGGCTTCTTGCCAGCACCCATCTTTTCTTCCATCGACTTAAGCGCAACACCCTTCTTGACGATGTTCTCAGTCTTTCGAACCTCGTTTTCATCCAGGTTCACCGTCGCCCGCACACTGACCCGAGTCTTGCCAGGTCCAAAAATCGCGTCCAGATTATTCTGAATCCGCTGCTCCTCCTTGCGTGCCACAGACTGCTCAAGCTCAATCTTGGAAGAAGCTAGAGCATCCGAAGAACTGCTATCGCTACCACTAAACAGCGGGATGGACTTCTCATCCAAAACCACGACATTCTTCATGTCCATCCCGTCAACCGAGTGAGACACCAACATCGCGATCCCCCGGGCCTGATCTCGAGTGATCGAGCCGGTCCCGTTGGTGACGAGGTTAACGCTCGCGGAAGGCGGTCGCTGCTGATCGCCAAATGGTGATGGATCGCCTAAAGTGATGTGGACTCGTGCCGAACGGACGCCAGGGTTTGTCTCAACAGATCGGGCCAGCTCACCTTCGGCAATCGCCTTCAATCGCTCACGCTCCTTCGCCGGAGTGTCCGATAAGCTCATGTCGGCCAAATTTTCGTAACCCATGTGAGCGGACTTCGGAACCTTCCCAGCCGCCGTTAAGTTCATTCGCAGCTGAGCAACCTTATCCGATGGCACTTCGACCGCACCAGGCATGTCGTACTTTACATTGATTCCCTGAGCCTGAAGCTCGGTGACCATAGCGGCCTTATCGACCTCCGACAAGCCGCCGTACAACATGTCGTACTTGGGCCGCGAGGCGAACGAGAATACTCCGCCAAGCAAAAGGACAAAGAGCATCACTCCGCCCAGCGTCGTATAACGCTGAGTCGGACTCGACTCCGTCCACCAATTCTTCAACCGATCAATAAGTGCCATTGTTGGGTCCTAAACAGGAAGCCAACGCCGCATAGAAATAACTAGACCTGCATTCTTGAAAGCTCTTGATAAGCCTCAAGAACCTTATTCCTAACCGCCATGGTGAGCTGCAGCGAAGTGCCAGCTTTCTCCATCGCGACCATAACGTCCTGAATTTCTATACCGCGTCGACCCGTCATGAAGCCCTCACGTATGTCGCCCGCTTTCGCTTGCGAATCGTTCACTTCTCCAATGACGTCCATCAACATCTGGGCAAAATCACTGCCCTGGCTCTTCCCCGCTGACTGAGTCGCAGTCCCAAGCGAACCCTTATCTAGGGCCTGCTCGATTGCGGGGTTAGACGAAATCCTCATGTGCTACTTTAGGTTTCGGTTAGGCTTTGCCAATCTGGAGGGCGGAATTCATCATTCCTTTCGCGCTGTTAAAAGCCGCGATGTTCGCCTCATAAGCTCGGCTCGCTCCGATCATATCGACCATTTCACTGATCGGATCGATATTGCTCATCGTGACCATGCCTTTTTCGTTGGCAAACGGGTGACCTGGTTCGTACTTCATCTGGAAGTCGTGCTCCATGTCGTTCTCCACGCCATCGATCTTCACACCATTTTCAGAGGCGGTTAAGACAACTGCCCGACGCCGATATCCCTCTTCACCGGGTCGAGCGACCGAGTTAGCGTTTGCCAAGTTGCTCGAAATAGTGTCCATACGAAACCGCTCGGCGGTGAGTCCGGTGGTGCTGTAGCGCATTGCGTCGGCAAGTGATCCTATTCTCATCTAATCGTTACCTTCCTTCCCTGATGACGGATTTGAGCCCGGTGAAATAACGGCTCGTGAGTTCTGTGAGGGCATTAAATCGGTGCTCCGTCTCGGCGATCGACATGACCTCGCGCTCGACATCCACGTTGTTGCCATCAAGCCGGAGCGAGCTGTCATTCTCCGAGTTTCGGGCCTTCCCGCGCTGAAATGCCATGTCAATCTCGTCACCATCTCCGCCCATTGCTTCTTTGAGCTGGAGATTGAAATCCATGTCCTCGCGCTTGTAGTTGGGCACGTTGACGTTTGCCAAGTTCTTCATCAGCATCCCCTGACGTTCTGTTGCCAGGTTCATCGCCTTGTTCAGGCGATCCGATGTCGGTCCAAAAATATTATCCAGATAAGCCACGGCTGTTCCCTTCCGTGCATCCCTGCTGGTTCAACGCCCACCCATCCGTAGGTGCGCTACTTTGGTTATCGGAGAGGTTTCGATTTTCTGGAGTGGGTGGAGTGCGCGATGCAAGCCGCGAATTCACTTTGGTCTCCGATTGACTCGTTTCTGGGCACCACATCCTCTGGCCCTCGCCAATCAAACTCCGAAACCGAACTGTAAAAGTCCACCGAGCGAAGCGAGCCCAGCTATCCAAGCAAGCCGCAAACCCCGAAACACCACCAAACCGGGGCGGGTGGGTGGGAACGGGCGCGATCAGAATGATCGCGCCAGTTCTTCAACTTAAAGCTTTCGCCCCGCCTTCTTCACGAACACCCAGCAAAGCGCCCCTGGCGCTAGCATGCAGCCCAGAGCCGACGTGATCACAAAATACGGATACTTACCAACCAACAGCCCGATTCCGCCACCTACAATTGCCGACAAAATGCAGCCAAAACCCAGGAAACAACCATCCGTCTCGCTCTGGGCCGCTCGACCGAGTTTCTGAGCATAGATGTAGAACCCGATGGCACTGCTCAGCCAGCTAAAGCCGAGCAGGAAGTACGCGCCGCCGGTGCTGAGGAATCCGTTCAATCTACACCGTTGCCAGCCGATAAAGAATCGCCGCGTAAATCCGGCTCATCTTGTAAAGCGACTCAATCGCTAGCCGCTCATCGGTCTGGTGCGCTTCTCCGTCGCCGAGCCAGCCAGTGCCAATCGAAATCGTATTCGGAACAGCTCGCGCATAGGTTCCACCGCCCATCGTCTGCGGCTCCTTCATATCGCCGGTTTGCTCACGATACACGTCCACAATTGTCTGAACCATCGGATGATCCTTGGGGAAGTACAGCGAAGGAGAATCTCGTTCTACTGCCACGGACCAAGCTGAACCCAGTTTCACCATTTTCGCCTCAGCCAACGCCAACAACTCTGATCCCTTCCAAGTGGCCGGATAGCGAACGTTTGCTAGCAAGTGCGCTGCGCCGTCGGAGAACGATACAACTCCAATGTTGCAAGTGAGATCGCCCGTCGCGTCGTCCCGGCCATGGATGCCGAGCCCAACGCCGCTAGGATGGAACGCCTCAAGGAAGTCATCAAAGAACTGCTGATGACTCAGAGGGCAGATCGCTAGAAGCAACCGGGCGACCCGAGTCGCCGCATTATCGCCGTAAAACGGTGTCGACCCATGCGCTGCCTTACCAAAGGCGTCGAGGATCAGCTCATTTCCGGACCAGGCAAAGGTGATATTTTGATCCCAGTTATCCGCCAGTTTCGACTCAACATGCGCCCGGACCTCTGTGCCAACCTCAACAACGGCCCGGCAAGAGTCGATCACAATATTGGGCCGCTGTCCGCCCTCAAACGCAGTCAGCTCAAACGGCCCACCGGGCACTTTGATCGAGACGAGCAGATCTCCTATTCCCTTCTCACCGTGATAACAGGGCCAACCCGAGTCGGGGGCAATCCCGTACGTCGGAGCCTCTTCGGTCTTCACATACCGCTCGACGCATCCGAACCCGCTCTCCTCATCACAGCCAAACGCCGCTCGGAAGCGAACACCAAGATCGGGGAAACACTCTTTGATCGCACGAAGGGCAAAGTATGAAGCAATCGTCGGGCCTTTGTCATCCACGGCGCCACGAGCATAGATGTAGCCGCCGTCGATCTCCGCTCCAAAAGGCTCGTGCTTCCAGCCCGGCCCAACCGGCACCACATCGATATGACCCAACGTCATCACCAACCGATCGCCCGACCCAAAATCGGCGTAGCCCAAATGACCTTCCAAGTCCGTCGTCTTCATGCCATGGCTCTGCGCTAGGTTGAGCATGAAGTCTAGAGCTTCGCGATTGCCTTTTCCGTAAGGTGCATTTGGCTCGGCAGGACCCTCAATCGTATTGAACCGAAGTATCGACTGAGTTGTCTCAAGAAGTTCTTGTTCATGATCTTTCAACCATGCATGCAGTGTCTCAACGGGAGTGGACATCTCCGGAGTTTACTTTGGATGGAGGACGGCACTGGGCGCAGGCGGTTGAATTCGCACCCGCACCGTCCGAACCTATCATTCCGAGTTCGCCACCAGTACCACCCGGTAAGGATGACAGGTCAAGCGTGACAACCCCAGAACCTGGTATCTACTACAGGATATGTCATTCGAGCGGGCTCTAACTCTGCATCGCAACTACTTCGGAGTTGAACCTAAAGCGGCAGTGTTTGCACCCGGACGAATCAACCTCATTGGCGAGCATACGGACTACAACGGCGGATTCGTAATGCCTTGCGCCATCGATCGAGGCATCTGGGTAGTCGGCAGAATCGTTGACGGCGAGTCTAAATTGATGTCCGATTCCGCTGGTCCCGGAAAGCCATTCGACTCCGCGAACCCGGATCGAAAGCCCACCGGCTGGGCAAAATATCCTGCAGGAATGGCAAGTGTGCTGACCGAGCCATTTGGCATAATGCCTAACATCGAGGCAACCGTCGTGAGCAACCTCCCCATGGGGAGTGGCGTCAGTAGCAGCGCCGCGATGGAACTTGCCTTCGCCAAGCTTTACCAAGCTCTTACCGGTTTTGAAGCGAGCGCAAAGCAGCTTGCCCTCTTGGGTCAGAAGTGCGAGAACCAGTATGTTGGGGTCAACTGCGGAATCATGGATCAGATGGCATCTGCCTGTGGGAAAAAGAACCACGCCATCTGCATTGACACGCGGTCTTTGGAAATTGAATACGCACCCGTCGATCCATCGCTCGCCGTCGTTCTGCTCGATACAAAAAAGCCAAGAGCACTCACGGACTCCGCATACAACGAACGACGATCTCAGTGTGAGGCAGCCGCAGCGGCAATTGGAGTCCCACAGCTGCGAGACGCAAACTTGGAAATGCTCCTTGCCAAAAAGAGCGAGCTGAACCACGTCACTTTCCGCCGTGCCCGCCATGTCGTCACCGAAGACGCACGTTCAATTGCCTTCAAGTCGGCCCTTGCCACCCGGGACCGCAACGGCATTTTCGCGTTGATGAAAGGCTCCCACGACTCGCTTCGGGACGACTATGAAGTCTCTTGCGCCGAACTTGATGCAATGGTCAACGCCGCCTGGCTAGCACCGGGCGTCTTTGGGGCTCGGATGACCGGAGCCGGGTTCGGCGGGGCTTGCGTCGCCTTGGTGGCCCGCGATGAAGTCGAAGACTTCTGCATTTCAGTGCTCCCGATCTACAAGAAGAACACGGGCAAGGACGGAGAGGCAATCGTCTGCGGAATCGATGACGGGGCCCGGGTCTTGTCATAGTTTCTCATGACAGGAAGCTAAAGATTTCTACCGAGCTGGTGAAAGTGATGGGTCTGACCAATGATTGAGGAAACTAGGAGTCTCTTTAACGATGAAGTCACAGGTAACTCTGCTACCCCTCGCCAAGATTCAAGCAACCCTTGATGCCTACCGCATCTCAAATGGGGACCTCGACGCCCTCAAAACGTACGGTCCGAAGCTCTTCGCGGCGATGGATCAGATTGTCGACGAGTTCTACGCTCACGTGCTCTCACTTCCCGGTGCCGTCGAAATCATCGAGGGAGCCGGCTCAAGTGTCGCAACGCTGAGGAAGTCCAACCCGGACTACTTCAAACACATGGTTGCTGGCGAGCTCAGTTCGGATTACTTTGAAAGTCGTCGCATGATCGGTGCGATCCACGCGAGAATCGGTCTTGCACCCGACCTGTTCTTTGCCGGTATGAGCACCTACGTACAAGTTCTCTATCCAAAGATCATTGCGGATCATCGGTTCAAACCAGCGCAAGGCGTCAAAGTCCTGGTTGCACTCGGAAAACTGTTCAACCTAGACCAGTCACTGATTCTAGAGTCCTATATTGAGAATGGATTCAAAGCACAGATATCGAAGGTCGCGGAGGACACCTCCGGCGTCCTGTACCAAATCAGCGATGACTTGGTGGCAAAGTGCGACGACATTTCGATGAATGTCTCTGGTCTTGCCGGTGTGGTCGATCAAGTCAAACTTGCAACGGATTCACAAGCCAATGCCGCACAAGAAGTCTCAATCAAAACCGAGTACTTCGAGAGTGAGCTCGTTGGATTTGACGAGAAGTTCCGCGAGCAGATGAATGCGGTGGAAACCGCTCATCAATTGATCATGGACACTGCGGAGTCGATGTCCTTCATGGAAGTTCTTTCTTCCGAGGGATCAAGTATGCGGACTCAGCTGAAAATCATTGATAGCGTGGTGCAATCCGCTCAGCTAACCGCTGAGAAAGCGTCGGAAATGGATAGTCGGGCAAGGGAGATCGGAACCATCACCCAAACCATCGAGGCGATTTCTGCACAAACAAACCTTCTCGCACTCAACGCCGCAATTGAAGCAGCGCGAGCCGGAGAAGCCGGTCGTGGATTTGCGGTCGTCGCGGACGAAGTTCGCAAACTGGCTGAGAACTCGAAGGAGGCTGCAAACACGATTTCCCGCCTCGTACGGGCGGTTCAGCTCAGTAGCGTCGAAGTCGATGGCGCGATGAAGACAATGGTTGAAACGCTTGGTGAAACGATTGAGATTACAAATAAGAGTTCCCAGCTGTTTGAAGACATCCGCTCAAAGACGGTTGAGGTCAGTGGGAAGCAAGATGAGCTTTCTGCGAACATGACTCATGTGCTCTCGGTTGCGGACGACACGACGGCACGGTTGAGTACGATGAAAACCGAATCTGAGGGAATCACGTTGCAGATGTCCACGGTGGCAGCAGCTGCGGAAGAAAACTCGGCAGCTGCTGGTGAGATGAGCAACACTGCTGTTCAAATGCAGCGTGAACTGTCTAAGTTTGTCGATGAAATCGGCTCCTTGAAAGAGACCATTTCTATGCTCGAACAGGAGATCAAAGGAGCAGACTTACGAAAGGCTCAGAAGAAAGTTGCGAAAGCCGCTTAGGCTGGTTTCAGGCCGCGCGCAGCTCGCGCGCGGTCGATCGCTTGTTGCGGAACCGCCTTCTCGAACGACCGGAACCCTGCTAGTTCGAAGCCGTGTTTGTCAGCCCACGTCATTGTCTCTTCCACCTGCGCTACGCTAACTTCTTTGCCAAGCGTAAAGCTCTCGATCCGACCCTCGAGAGCTAGCATCATCGTTTCGCTCATGCAGGCGTAAGCGGTGCCTTCTGGAAATCCAAACTGAATTCTGAAGTTCGGGTTGCCGGGGACTTTCACGACTCCGCCTTCTATAACCAGTACATCGGGGCGTTCGGCCGCGACTTTTCCGCTGACATCGCGTGGCCGCGAAACATCGCAGACCACTGCACCCTGTTTAAGATGCTCAGGATAGATCAGATCGGCCCCCGCGGAAGTGACAGTGATGATTACATCCGCATCTTGGATATCGGCGACCTGCACGGTAGCTCGTGCGCGATCCAGTTCATCAGCGATCTGCTGAGTTCGTTCCTCATCCCGGCCGACCACGATGGTTGATCCAAACTGAGGGGCAAGCATTCGGGCGCAAGTCTTGCCGATCGAGCCCGTTGCTCCGACAACCCCTAGAGTAGCGTTTTTGGGATCGACCCCTACGAGGCTTGCTGCCTTGAGCGCACCTTGAACCGCGGTCGCGATCGTGTAACTGTTTCCTGTGGTGATAGGGAAACCGGTTCGCTTCTGAACGGTCACTCCACCATCCCCTACTACCGAAGTAAACGCGCCTAGACCCATCACTTCGGCACCTTCGGCTTTGGCGAGTTCGGCGCACTGTTCAAGCCTTTCGTAAACTCTCTCCAGCGGCAGTTCCTTCATCATCATGTCCGGCGTCAGCGGGCAGATGATGAACCAGCCTTCGGTTTTTGCCCCAGTTGTGGATTCAATTCCATCTACAAATGAGCCGATGAATGGCTTACGTGAGCCATAGACCTTCTTGATCACCCATTCCGGAAAATACTTAGCGATGGGGAATTTTCGTGCGGCGTCTTTCGCCTTGAGCGGATGGATGACGAATGCGAATCGGTGCAATGTGGCTCCTAAGGTACCTTACGTCGCAGAATTGCTAGGCGTTGAGGGTGATCACGTTCGGCTTCCAGTTCAGCTGATCGAGAACGGCAAGGTATTCCTGTTCCGAAATCTGGTCGGGATGCTTGCCGAGGTGGGCGACAATCACGCCTTGCATCACGTTGGTCGCAAAGGTCTCGCCGTTGATGACCGGAGTTGTGGTGATCGCTTGCTTCACCCCGGCCGCCTTAAGCAATTCTAGATCCGCTGCTCGAAGGGTTTGGGTCAGGATGGTTTTTCCGGGTAGCTGGTCGGGCATGAACCGTCGAATGTAGTGCCAATCGCCACAGATGAGATCGGCATCTAGGAAGTACTTCGGGAATTTCGGAGTCCGCTTTTCTTGCTTTTCTCCCGTGGGATAAAACCACTTGAACGGAAGGTTCGTGATGATCGGAAGAAGAATTCTGCCAAGGATTTTGACCGCGCGGTAGCTCCGAACCGGAATCGGAAGGCCGATTCCAAACAGGAAGTCGCCGTAAACCACACTAGCTCCCGACTGATCCAATGCTTGAGCCATTCCGAAGCGGTCCACCGCGCTGACGATCAGCGCTTTCTTGCCCTTCAATGGAAAGATTCCTTCTGTGGTCAGCTGCTCGATCGCCTTCCTTTCAAGGGTGTGTTTGAGGCCACCGCCGTCCACAACGGGAGTTGTCTTTGCGCCAGTGATCAGAGCCTTGATCTCGCGAAAAGCGAACTTTTGATTTTCGACCTGAAGGTAGATGTCTGCCCCGCCGACCCCAAGGCAGTCGACCTTTCCATCCAGCTCAGTAAACAGTTCGCCAAACCGCTTCATGTCTCCGTCAGTTCCTCGGCGTTCAAGGCTGAAGGTCTCGCCAAGCATCTCAACTTCCGCGATTTTGTCGCGTTTGCTGGTTCCGAGGCTGATGGAGATGATGCGTTTCAATGGTGGCTTTTCGCTTTGGGCATTTCGCTGTTCGCTGCGGGGAACGATTGGCGAACTGCTTACTAGAAGACTGCGATGGCTTCGATTTCGACATCGACTCCACGGGGGAGTTTAAGGACGGCGACGGTTGAGCGAGCGGGCGGGTTCTCGGGGAACTTCTTGCCATAGTGCTCATTCACGACCGCGAAGTGATCCATGGAGGAGAGGAAGATTGTGGTCTTGACGATATTGCTCCAGCCGAGTCCGGCCTCGGTGAGGATGGCCTCCATGTTGGCAAGAACTTGCTCGGTCTGAGCCGCGACGTCCCCTTCCACCTGCGTTCCGTCTGACCGAAGCGGAATTGACCCGCTCATAAAGAGGAAGTTGCCGGAGGCTTTGATTGCCTGGCTATACGGCCCGATGGCGGCGGGTGCGTTCGACGTTGAGACGATCTCGCGTATCATGCCTTGAGATTACCGCCTCTTCACTTGGAGCTTTTCCCTGTTCGCTGCTCGCTCTTCGCGCGGATGGTTGATCCACGGCGTACCAGCGCAACTTCTCTCGCTGTAAACTAGCTTCCATATGCCGAGCGGGCTTGAGACTGAGGTGCAGTTTGTGAAGGGGGTGGGGCCTCGGGTGGCGAAGCTGTATACCAAGCTCGGGGTGGTGACGGTGGATGATTTGCTGTTTCATCTGCCGCGCAAGTATCAAGATCGGCGGAACATCCCGCCGATTTCGCAGGCAAAGCCGGGTGAAGTTGTCACAGTAAGGGGCAAGTTGCGGCGGGTCGAGTCGCGGCCGATCAGCGGCGGACGCGTGATTCTGAAGGCGATTATCGAGGATGCGAGCGGGGCGATTAACCTCACTTGGTTCAACCAGCCGTGGGTTCGCAAGCAGCTTGAGGAATCGAGCGGGGATATTATTGCTTATGGGTTGGTCAAGGCGGGATCTCACCTGGAGGAAATGGCGGCTCCGGAGTGGGAGTCGGTTGAGGATGAGGACGGGATCGATGGGTTTGCGCGGATTGTTCCGCTGTACCCGTTGACCGAAGGGTTGCCTCAGAAGCTGGCGCGGCGAGCCGCGCAGTCGGCGGTTGACACGTTTGTTTCGCTGGTTGAGGAGCCTTTGCCGCAGTTTTTGCTTGAAAGCCAGAAGCTGAAGGGGGTTCAGTGGTGCCTGCGGCAGATCCATAACCCGGAGAACGAGGAGTCGCGGATTCAGGCGAGGCGGCGGCTGGTTTTCGAGGAGTTTTTGTATTTACAGTTGGAGCTCGCCTTGCGGCGGGCGGAGACTCAGCAGGAGTTGGGGATAGCGTTTCCGGTTGCGGAACTTATTGCGGGAGAGGATCCGGCGCCACCGGCTCCGGCGAAGTCGGATCGGAAGGTCGAGGCGGCGGAGAATCTGTTTAACTTGATCGAGGAAGAAAAACGGAAGGGCGAACCGCTATGGGAGCAGATTGATCGGATGCTTCCCTTCTCGCTGACGGGGGCACAACGGCGGGTGATTGGCGAGGTTTTTGGAGATATGGAGCGGCCGTTTCCGATGAACCGTTTGGTTCAGGGCGACGTTGGATCGGGAAAGACGGCGGTGGCGGCGGCCTGTATGTTTGCGGCGGTGCGGAGCGGGTACCAGGCGGCGCTGATGGCTCCGACGGAGATTTTGGCGGAGCAGCACGCGAAGGGCTTGCGTCGCCTATTGGAACCACTCGGTATCCAGATCGATCTCCTGGTCGGCAAGATGAACTCGAAGGAACGGAAGCACGCTTATCAGAACGTGCGGGATGGCTCTTGCCAGGTCGCAGTTGGAACTCATGCGCTCATCCAGGAAGGGGTTGAGTTCAAAAGCCTCGGTTTCGTGGTTGTGGACGAGCAGCACAAATTCGGAGTTCTTCAACGCAAGGCGTTGCGGGATAAGGGGTTGGGAAATCCGGACGTGCTCGTTTTGACCGCGACTCCGATTCCGCGGACTTTGACGATGACCCTGTACGGCGATTTGGATGTCAGTGTGATCGACGAGCTTCCTCCAGGTCGAAAGCCGATCAAGACTCACTTTAAGCGGAAGGGGGATCGGCGTTCGGTCTATGAGAATGTTCGATTGCTACTCGACCAAGGGCGGCAGGCTTACGTGGTTTGCCCAATGGTGAGCGAGAGCGAGAAAATGATGGCTCAGGCGGCGGAAGAGCTATTTCTTGAGTTGTCTCAATCGACTTTCTCGGATAAGCGGGTGGGGTTGTTGCACGGGCAGATGAAGCCGGCGGAGAAGGACGCGGTGATGGATGCGTTTCGGCGGCATGAGCTGGACGTGTTGGTGGCGACGACGGTGATTGAAGTTGGCGTGGACGTTCCGAATGCGTCGGTGATGGTGGTGGAGGACGCGAACCGGTTTGGGCTTTCGCAGCTTCACCAGCTAAGGGGCCGGGTTGGACGGGGCGAGCATCAGTCGTTTTGCATTTTGGTAGCGGATGCTAAATCTGAGGACGCGATGGCTCGGATGGACATCATGGTTGCTACGACAGATGGGTTTAAGATCGCTGAGGAGGATTTGGTCCTGCGGGGTCCGGGGAACTTGGCGGGGACGGAGCAGAGTGGGCAGATGGATTTTAAGGTCGCGGATCTGATTCAAGACTCAAAACTGCTCGAGGTCGCGCGGCAATGCGCCTTGCGGATCATCGAAGAGAATCCTCGGCTGGAAGGGGCCGAATGGGCGAAAGTGCGCGAAAGATTGTCAAAACGTCGGTCGGATGTAGCCCTTGTGACGGTTTCTTAGTGGACAATCTAGATGTTATGAGCAGCATCGCCGAAGTCACTCCTGTCGAACTTTCCGCCGAGATGGAAGGAGGGGCAACACCGTTCCTGCTTGATGTTCGCGAGGCCGATGAGCTTGAAGTGATCGCCCTGCCCGGAATCCATCACATTCCGCTCGGGGAAGTTGAAGCGCGATTTGCGGAGGTTCCTATGGATCAGGACGTGGTTGTGATTTGCCGTTCCGGGGGACGGAGTGGAAAGGCGACGGCGTTTTTGATGTCGCAAGGCTACACTCGGGTTCGCAACATGGTCACGGGCATGAACGGCTGGGCGACTACGGTTGACACAACAATGACTCCGTATTGAGTTTTGTGCCATAATATTGGTTCGACTGCTCGGGGCATTTGCCCCCGAATTGGAGACCACGAGCATGAGTGAAGAACTAAAAGCCGGCCTCGGAGCCGTTATGGACAAGGATGCGGATGCTGCCGCGCGCCCTCGCAAAACGCGAAAGCGCAAGATCAGCTACCTCACCACCAACAAGATTTACGTCGTTGACTACAAGGACACTGCCCTTCTGCGAAAGTTCATTAACGATCGCGGCAAAATGGTTTCGAGCCGACAGTCTGGTACGACTGCAAAGCAGCAACGACAGGTCGCCAAGGCGATTAAGCTCGCGCGAGAAATGGCTTTGTTGCCGTTCGTTGTGACCGAAATGAACACCGAGCGACGCGAGCGACGCAACGTGGAAGCCCCATCTGCCGAGCGAGCACCAGCTCCAGCAGCAGCAGCTGAGTAAGATCAGACAAAGATAGATGTCCTAGATGTCCCGTAGGGCATCTAGGACTTTTTAATTTTGAAGCCAATCGCCGTCTACGTTCACACCCCGTTCTGCCCATCGAAGTGTGGGTATTGCGACTTCAATAGCTATGCCATGGACGGTGAGATTGTGGATCGTACGGTTCGGGCGATCTGTTCCGAGATTTTGCGCTCGCCTCTGCGGGGTGCTCCGGCGAAGACGATTTTCTTCGGCGGTGGAACGCCGACGTTTCTTTCCGGTTTGCAGTTGGATTCGTTACTGAAAGCGGTCTTTGAGGTTCATCCTCCGATTGAAGGGTGCGAGATTACAAGCGAAGCGAATCCGGGGACGGTGGATGCCACCAAGTTTGCTTCGATGAGGGAGTCAGGTTGGAACCGGATTTCGCTTGGGGCACAGAGTTTTTTGGATTCCGATCTTCTGCGCCTCGAGAGAGTTCACAAGGCCGGAGAGATTGAACGGGCGGTTTTAGCGGCTCGGGAAGCCGGGTTTGATAATGTCAACCTCGACCTGATGTTTGCTTTGCCGGATCAGAGTCGTCACGCTTGGCGGGCGAATCTGGAGCGGGCGCTGGCTTTATCGCCTGAGCATCTTTCGTTGTACTGCTTGACGATTGAACAGAACACAGCCTTCTACAAGAAGAATCTACGCGGCGAATTGAACCTGCCGGATGATGATTCGCAGCGAGAGATGTATGAGGACTGTCTTCGGATTTGTGCGGAGCGGGGGTACGAGCAATACGAGATCTCCAATTTTTCGAAGCCGTCTATGGAGTGTCGGCATAACCTTTGCTACTGGTACGGCGAACCGTACGCGGGGTACGGGCCCGGAGCAGTAGGGTGTTTACCCGGTGGTTCGGATCTTATCAGGTACACCAATCTTAAGCACCCTGAACGTTACTGCGCCGCCGTCGAAAACAACGACCCTATCCCCTTTGAGAGCGAAATCATTGATGCCGCCACGCAAAGGGTGGAGCGAATTATGCTTGGGCTTCGTCTGAATAAGGGAGTGAGCCACGAAGGGATGCCCGAAGGCACCCTGGCGAAGCTTGAACAACGAGGGTGGATCGGACGGGACGACCGGCGGGTCTGGTTGACGGCGGAGGGGCGACATTTTTGCTCCGAAGTCGCGCTAGAACTGATATGATGTCTCTATAGATTTGCCGGGTTTTGGACTTGGTTTAGGTTCTAGGTGTGAAAACTTTACAAAAAGTGTGAGGTTTTCTCTAAAGAAATCTGATGAGGTGCCGATAACCGTAGCGTGGGAGAAATCTCACAGAAAATTTGGGACAGAAAACGGCACGACGGGGGAGACCCCGATCACGCAAAGCCTAAGGGTCTGTTTGTTGTATGACGAACAGAAAGCCGGGTTACCTGTCTGAGATCATTGGAGCAATAAACATGCGGATTTCAGATGCGGAAGTAAAAAAGGCCCTCAGTGGATTCACTGCGGTTGATCATGCGGCGGAAGTCGAAGCCCTCAAGCAAGTTCTTGGGGTCGAGTCGGAAGCAGAGGCCGCCGAGCGCGACGCGCTCATGGTTCGGGATCTCACCCGAAAAGTCCTAGACGCCCCCGATCGCGAGGACATGATTGAGTCCCTGAAGGAACGGATTGCGGCAGGAACCTACAACCCCTCGGCGGAGGACATCGTGGATACGATGGTTCGACGCGCGATTGCTGATCGGATGCGCTGATCCAGTTAGCAGTGGGAGGTTAACTGCTCACTGCTAACTCTGCAACCACTGGATAGTGGTCGCTTGGCCAAAAGCCGTCGACTTGCGCCCGGATCACTTCAAGTTTTGTACAGCGAAAGTCGATCGAGCTAACCACGTGGTCGATCTTCTCTCCTTCGGTGCCGCCTCTAAAGTCGTGGAAGGTTCCGCCTTCGAGTCCAGCGGTGTGCAAGATTCCGGGGAGGGCGAGGACTTCGGGCCAGTCGGGCTCGGCGTTGAGGTCTCCGACGACAATCCAGGGAGTGAGTGGCAAGTGGCGGTGGATCAGGTTTGCGCTCTTCTGTCTTGCTTCTTTCGATTCGTGATCCCAGTGGGTGTTGAAAAGGGCAAAGGTTCCAAAATCGACCCAGCTACAGATTCGGGTGATGTTGTTCCCCCAGCTTTTGCTTCCCGGTTCGTTCGGCGTATCGCTGAGCCAAAAGGTGCCTTGGTCGAGCGGAGCGAAGCGGCTCTTGCGCCAGAGGATGCTGCAGGCTTCGCCTTGGTTTTTTCCGTCATCGCGGCCGACGGAGTAGGCGGCGTAGTCGGGGAGTTGTTCGAGAAGATACTGGAGCTGGAAGTCGAGGTCTTCTTGAAGGCAGACGATGTCGGCGTTGGCTTCGCGGATTGTTTGGGCAGTGGCGTGGCGGCGCAGCGGCCAGGAGTGGTTGCCGTCATCGGCGAGGCCGTAGCGAATGTTGAAGGTGAGGATTGTCATTTTGGCTGAAACTCTCGAAGCCTACTCATGAACGACTCAATCGCACCATCAAACTTGACGTCGCTCTCACGAATACTCCTTGACAAAGACACTCCTTCCAGGGTCGTCGCTCGGCTTAACGCTACGTAAAGTTGCCCAGTTGAAAACAGACTACTACCGAGATCAATGTGTACCCGTTCAAGAGTTTGCCCTTGACTCTTGTGTATCGTCGTCGCCCACGCAGGCATGAGTGGAAACTGTTCGAAGGTCCCCACCAACTTACTCTTCAGAACATCCGCGTTCGCATCGTAATCTACTTCAAAGTTCTCCCAACACTCACGGAGGACGGTTTCAGTTCTCCCAGAGTTATCGATCTTCACTTTGATTTCGTCATCGTCTAATTTTCGAATTGTACCGACCGTGCCGTTAACCCATTTAGATCCGTTGTTCTTCGTAAACATCACTCTAGCGCCAACTTTAAGTTCCAGCACCTGGGGTGCTGGCAGCTTGTCCGGTTGTTTGTCTTTTGCTATTCCAATGTACTTTCTTAAGTTGCTGTTGATCAATGAGAGCCGAGTCTGATTGATTTGAGCGGCGTCTCTGTTCGTAGGGCAGAGCACTAAGAGATTATCCTTTTCAGCCCCATTCTTATCAACAAGCGTATTCAGCATCGCAACATGAGTTTTTGACAGCTTTCCAATCCGCAAAGCATTTAGCAATGAAGTGAAAACAAGGTCAGACTGTCTTTTCACATCAAGCAACTCGTGCAATCGAATAGGCAAATTCTTGAATGCAGGCGCCGAGAAAAAGTGCTCTGAGCCGTATCTCTTCCTCAACATTTCTAACTCAGGCTTCTCAACCACGACAGGTGGCAACTGGTACAAATCCCCGACTAAAAGAAGATTAACACCACCGAACGGCGCGTCCGGTTGCTCTCTATATTTCCGAAGTGAAAAATCAATATTGTCCATGACATCGGCTCGAACCATCGATATCTCATCAATAACTAGAGTCTCAATGCGCCTGAAAAGCAACGAGTTTTTGCTTAACTGAAGGGCATCTTTGTCTACTGAGCGAGCTGGAAAGCCAAAAAACTTGTGGATTGTCTGACCACCACAATTTAACGCTGCGATGCCCGTCGGTGCAACGACCGCCGTTCCGCCTGGATATTTTTCAACAAATTGTTTGAGCAGCGTGGTCTTTCCAGTACCTGCTCCGCCAGTCACGAAGACACAAGAATACTTTTCCACACCTAAGTCTAGCTAAATCACGCGCTGATTGTCTTCGACAACAGTTCGTTCGCCAGAGCTTCCTGAACCACGCCGACGTACCAGACATCCCCCTCTACCGGCGGAGATTCGTGCCAGTCGTACAGGTAGCCGGTCACCAGCTCCTCGCCCGGCAAGCGGTCGATTAGCCGATACGTCGGCAGGTAGGTCTCCCGAAGGATCGGGTAGAAGTCGGAGGGCAGGGGGGGTTGCATCAGTCGATAGTCATCCGTGACATCGACCACTACCACCCTGGCCATATTGTATTCCCAGAGGTTTCCGGCGAGATTTGCCATGTTGTGAGTCCGTTCGATAGGTACAGACGGTATCGAGTGTTAAAACGAAGCGCGAGTTAGTCACCACGGTGAAGATCGGGCTGGATGGCAGGCACCTTGTCGACGGGTGCTGGGGCTATATTTGCCTTGATCGCGTTGTTCGCTTCCTTGGTTTGACTGACATTCAGCGACTTATCCCACGGCAGCAGCAGTGAAACGCGA
The DNA here is from genome assembly GCA_037138755.1 of Armatimonadota bacterium. Taxonomy (NCBI): domain Bacteria; kingdom Bacillati; phylum Armatimonadota; species Armatimonadota bacterium. Next base: position 427,612 of record JBAXHT010000002.1, read on the forward strand.
CGATTCTTTGGGCTCAGCGGTTTGAGTGGGTATTTGAGCTTGGTATCGGCAAACCCTGTCACACCACGAAATCGCGAAGTTGGAACCCCCGAATAGGCAAGAACCTGCCGCACGGAGATCGCGCGTTCGCCCGAAAGCTCCCAGTTGGTCATGATATTGCCCGAGTAAGGCTGGGCGTCCGTGTGACCTTCAACCGCAATATTTCGTTGGGTATTGATCAATACCGGAGCGAGCTTCTTCAGAAGCTGACGTCCGACCGGGCTGACAACTGACTGACCCGATTGGAAGAAGACGCTTCCCTTGTCTTCGAGAAGCTCGATGCGAATACCATCGGTGCCGACCGTCACCTCGATGTGATCCAGCATCTTCTTGAGGTCGGGAATTCCTTGGATCTGCTTTTGAATTTGAGTCTGGATTAACTGTCCTTCGCTCGCGGTTGTCACGCTTAGTCCTTGGAAATCTCCAAGTCCTTGGCCCTTGGAACTCGTCTGATCCGAAGCAGATTTCGCTTTGTTGACGCCATTAATTGCCGTGATGACGTTCTTTGAACGAGGCGGATTTTTCATGAATCCGTTTGGGTCGTTAAAGTAGCCACTGATGCTCATTTTAGTCTCATCGCTGAGACCCATAATCCACATGACCATGAAGAACGCCATCATGGCGGTAACGAAGTCAGCATACGCAACCTTCCATGACCCGCCATGATGACCTCCGTGCCCAGAGACCTTTTTCTTTTTGATGATGATGGAGTCGTTGGCCATGTCTTTCAGAGTCTTGAGTCTTGGGTCTTGAGTCTTGAGTTGGGGGCTACAATGAACTGGTGCAACGATCCGACTTCAAGGATTTGAAGGTGTGGCAGAAGGGCATGAGCCTGACTGAGGATATCTACGACATAACAGGAGCATTTCCAGAGTCTGAGCGATTTGGAATGACCTCCCAGATTCGGCGTTCGAGCGTTTCGATTCCAACAAACATTGCCGAGGGCCACGGTCGCGGATCGAAGGATGATTTTGCGAGGTTTCTTTACATCGCGCTTGGTTCTGCCCGTGAGCTTGAAACACTGTTGTTGCTTTCCCAGCGCATCGGCCTCATCGGCTACGATGCGCCCCACATTCAGCAAGTTCAAGAAATTAGTCGAATGCTGACCGCACTCATCCGAACGCTCAAGACTAAAGACTAAAGACTCAAGACTCTTCATCATGCCGCCTTTGCTTCCTTAACTCCAGCTTCCATTTCGGCGAAGCCGGGGCGGACAGCGGGGTCGATGTTGCGGCGGGCGAACTCGACGCAGGTAATTGGAGCTTCGCCTCGGGCGAAGCTGAAGAGGGCGTGTCGCATGCAATTCATGAACATGCCTTCATCGGCGAGCCTAAGTTCCATCGCCTTCGCAAGCGGCGCCATGATGCCGTAGGCGAGAAGAATTCCAAGGAACGTTCCGACGAGAGCAGCCGCAACCGACTGACCAATTGCCGCCGCGTCGCCGCCGATCTTACCCATCGTGATGATAACGCCGAGAACCGCAGCAACGATTCCGAATCCGGGCATCGCGTCGCCAGCGGTTTGGACTGCCTGGCTGGGGAGCAAAGCGGCGTGGTGGGCGACCTCAAGGTCGAGCTCCATCATCTCGCTGAGGTCATGAGGACCGACCGAGCCGGAAAGAATGACCTTCAAGGTGTCGCAGAAGAAGTCGCTGGCATGGTGATTGTTTATGAACGCTGGATATTTGCCAAGAATTTCGGATTCAGCCGGATTCTCAATGTGTTTTTCCAATCCCAGCAGCCCCTCTTTACGAGCGACGTTGAAGAGCTGGTACATCATCTTCAACAGGTCGTTGTAAGCGTCTTTGGTGTAAGGGTTAGGCTTCAGCAAGCCCATCGTTCCGGTGATCGCGCCTTTCACGCCGGCCATTCCGTGACCTGCCATGAGCGAGCCAAAGCCCGCTCCAAAAAGGATGACAAACTCGTTCGGCTGGATGAGAACGGCGAGGTTGCCGTGGTGCATCACATAGCCAACGATAACCGCCGCCAAAACCACAACAATACCGATGATCGTAAACATAACCCGAGACTCTTCCCGGGCTAGTTGTTCCACTGGGCGGTGAGTTTGCTGGCTGGTGTTTTTGCTAGGTTACTCTGCCTTTCGCAGACACAAAAAGTGCCGAGATTGAATACAATTCTCGGCACTATTGCGGGGCTAAGTTAGCCTTACTTGAAGCTAGCGATCTGTTGATCGATGAACTTTGTGACGCTATCTCGACCGGTTTCTGGGTAATCCTTCACGGCTCCCTTTGCCTTGTCGGCCCAAGCCAGCGCGCCCTCTTTGTTGCCTGAGTTGTAGAGAACTCCGGCGTGGTAGATGTAGGCAATCGCGGCGAGGTCCGGTTTGGACATGTTCGCACACTCTTCGCTCATCTTCACGGCTTGAGCCTGATCGTCGCCCTTGAGTCCCTTGACGAGCATTCGAGCGGCTCCACACCAGTTGTAAGCGTCGACGCCGTCGACCTTTCCAACGTACGTCTTGAAGTAGTCGAACGCCATGGTTAGGTTTGAGCTTGAAGACATTTGGATGACCTGCATAACTCGGCCTCCCTTGGCTTGAGCTGGTCCGGTAGCGATGAACTTGTCGATCGCTTCCTTGTTGCCGGCTTTCATGTCAGCCATGAGCTTCTTCTGAGCTTCTTGCGCGGCTTTGGCGGCGGCAGCTTTCTTCTCGAAATCGACCTTGAATGCTTCGACGTCAAAGGTTCCGTTGACGATCTCTTCCAGCGGCTTGTCCATCGTCATGGGGTGGCCGATCCAATTGATCGCGCCGTCTTTGACGATGAAAGCGCAAGGGATTCCGTTTTGTCCGGCGGCTCGCATCCAGGTATTGGCAATCGTGTCTTTATCGTCGTCGAATGCGATGTTGTAGCGCATCTTCTCATCGTTCTTTGCGACCCAATCCTTGACGCGTGACTTGTGCTCATCGCCCGACTCCTTAGCGTCGCCTTTCTTGGCGTAATCCCAGGTGTTGACGCTAATGAAGTCAGCCTTGCCTTGGTACTTGTCGGCCATGTCGCTGAGGTGGGGCATCGACGAGATGCAAGGTCCGCACCAAGTTGCCCAAAACTCGACGACGTAGACTTTGCCGGGTTCAAAATTGGTGATGTTCTTCCCCTTGACGTAACCATCAACTGGGAATGCGGGAGCCTTGTTCCCGATAGTGAGCGGCTTGGGGTCTTCGGCAAGCGCCGTTGCTCCGACCAATACCGCAGAAATGATTGCAAGTGCGTTTCTGAGTCGCATGACACCATCTTACGCCCTTTTGCGATTTATTGGTGCCCAGTGGCGTCAAAATGTTAAGCATTAGCACTTCCCTGTCCTCCCGAATTCAGCTCTTGGACCCGACGACAATCAACCAGATCGCGGCGGGTGAGGTGGTGGAGCGTCCGGCGGCGGCGGTTAAAGAGTTGGTGGAGAATTCCCTCGATGCCGGGGCAACTCGGGTTGAAATTGAGCTTCGAGGGGCAGGGCGGGAGCTGATCCGGATCAGCGATAACGGGTGCGGGATGACTGCTGAGGAAGCTCGGATGTCGCTGCTTCGCCACGCGACATCGAAGATTCGATCCTTGGACGATCTGAATGGGGTTTTGTCGTTGGGCTTTCGTGGTGAGGCGGTGCCATCGATTGGGTCCGTTTCAAGAATGACGATTTCTTCCGCGACTGAGGATGGGATGCGGACTGTTGTTCGCGTCGAAGGAGGGGAACTCCTCTCTGACACCGCCGAGGCGGGTCCGAAAGGCACGACGTTGACTGTCGAGGACCTGTTTTACAACACTCCGGCGCGGCTCAAATTCTTGAAGTCCGACACCACGGAAGTTGGACAAATCGTCGAGGCGATCATGAAGTATTCGATCGCCTACCCGGGCGTTGCGTTTACATTGACTCACAACGATCAGAAGGTTTTGCAGACCAGCGGGAGTGGTGATCAGCTCGAGGCAATCAGCGACGTCTGGGGTCGCGATACGGCTCGGTCGCTAGTCCCGGTTGAAGCTTCTCTGGGCGCCTTGAAGCTCAGCGGCTACGTCTCACCGCCCCACATCACCAAGCCAACACGCTCGCTCCAGTACCTGTACGTCAACGGACGCCCGATGAAATCTCGAACGCTGACCGTCGCGTTGGATCAGGCTTTCCGTGACCTGACCCCAGAACGCCGGTATCCGCTGGTGGCTCTCAACATCGAAATCGACCCCGAGCAGATCGATGTCAACGTCTCGCCCACCAAAAGCGAAGTTAAGTTCCAAAAGGAGGGGATCGCTTTTGAAGCTCTTCGCGTTTGTATTCGCGAAGCCCTGCTCGCGCACGGCATGATGCCTTCGGCGGCCCAGATTGCGCTAGCGAACCAGGCTCTTCGCGAAGCCCAGGCTCCGACTTCGACTCTGAACGAAATGTCGTTCTGGGCGCAGTCGCCGCTCGGCGGTCCAGTGACCCCGATGAGCGATAACGCGGTGGTCGACCAGGCCCGGATTGAGATGCCAGCGGTTTTTGGCGCGGCGCCCGAGCTGGCGCAAGGGGCGATGCCTTACATCCGGCTGCTTGACGATCTAAGGGTTATCGGGCAGGCGATGAACACGTTTATCATCGCGGAGACTCGCCACGGGCTGATTGTAGTGGATCAGCATGTTGCCCATGAGCGCATCATTTACGAGTACCTGTGTGGTCTGAAGCGTTCGACAATCATCGAAAAGCAGCCGCTTCTGGTTCCCCAGACTCTGCACATTGACCACCGGGCGGCTCTGATGCTCTCGGAGAGATTGGACGAGATTCACTCGGTTGGGTTTGATCTGGAGCCGTTTGGCGGGGACGCCTACGTCATCCGTGCAGTTCCGGCGGCGCTGCGCTCGAAGGACCCGGTGAAGTATCTGAAGGATTTGATCGATGAGTTGGTCGAGTCCTCGGTGACTCGAAAACTGGTTCCGACCCGCGAGCAGATTTGGATCATGTCGTCGTGCAAAATGGCGGTGAAGGCGGGCGATCCGCTTAGCAACGCAGAGATGGAGAAGTTGCTCGTCGATTTGGCAACCACGGAGAATCCGTATCATTGCCCACACGGTCGGCCGATCACGGCGACGCTGACGCATGACGATTTGCTCCGTCTGTTCAAACGTATCTGACCGACGAATCGCACAGAAGTGTAGATCCGTCGATCCTCCCAGGTTAAACTTTCCCGAAGTGCGGCCTGATCCTATTCAGATGGAGAAGAAAAATTGCTAAAGAGCCACGTTCGAGTAACCATCCGAACAGTGTTGCTCTCGGTGCTCACCCTCGTCACTCTTCAGGCGGTCACAATCGGATTCACCGTCTACCAACTCCTCTATTCAGAGGAGATGCTTACGGAGTTCCAAACATCGGTTAACCGTGGAACCGACGAGGCACGAGTTTTTGTGCTCAATGGAGAGCTTCAGTCGAGAATACTGGAGAAATGGTTCTTGGCCAAAACCAGCCTCGAATCACTTAACCCCGGTGGATTGTTTGAAGAGACTGAACTGCAAACACCATTCGACATATGGCTCACTGATCCGGCCGGGAGAATCTTGCTCAAAAGTGGACCGAACGCAAACGTCAGCGCGATGCGTGACTACGAGCGACAAGCCCTGGCGGACGCCGCACAAGGTCAATTGAAGACCAAGCGAATCGACAACCGATTGGTATCATCGGCAGCCATACGAGATGGAGACAAGCTGATCGCGATCGCGTCAATCTCAAGCCCCAGACTCCTCCGGCCCTCGAACCTCATTTTGCGCGGATTAGGGGTTCTCGCCCTTCAAGGCTTTGCCATTCTTGTGCTCACCGCAGGAATCGGCTTTCTTGCGTCTGTCTCGTCTTATCGAGCCACGCGAGCAAAACTGAAACAGGTCGAGAACATCTTGGATGATTGGGGGAACGGCAATTTCTCGCAGTCGATCGACGAACACTCCTCAGAGATGTTTTCAGATATCGCGAAGCATCTCAATCAAATGTCTGCAACCCTTCAGCAAACGATCTCGCTACAAAAGCAGTTAGGCACCCAACAAGAGCGAAACAAAATGATTCTACAATTGCACGATGGGGTCAAGCAGAGGTTGTTCGCTCTCAACCTGACCATCTCGGCAATAGCCGAACAAGCCAATTCTAGTGCCTCGAAGCCAGTAGAGACGTATATCGAGAACCTCGTTGATCAAGGTCAACAGCTTCAACATGAAGTGAACAGAGTCGTCCAAGATGAGTCAGGGGATCTAACGGAATTCGTGACCGACAATGTCAACTCGGTGATTGATCGCTGGAAGCTCGTGACCAAGCTCCCCTTTGAAGTCGAGATCGATCCCGCGGCGTCGGACATTGACCGTCGATTGAGAATTCACCTCTGCTACATCTTGGAAGAAGCGATTTCGAACGTGGTCCGACACGCAGGGGCATCGAAGATCAACGTCAGCTTGCGTCGCGTTGAGGGCACTTGGAGTTTACTGGTACAGGACAACGGTCTCGGGCTTCATGGCGGTAACCCATCCGGCCTCGGCACATACACGATGAATACTCGGGCAACTTTCTTTCCCGGCGGAGTTTTTGATCTTAGCTCCAGTGAAACTGGCACTCAAGCGAGCTTGAGGTGGGACGCATGAGAATTCGTCTGATCTGCTTCGACGATCATCCCATCGTCAGAGAAGGTCTCGTCGCCTATCTCTGTCAACAACCAGAACTCCTCGTCTTAGGAGCATACGAGGGCTTCCAAGATTTCTTAAATTCGGATGTCACTCACCAAGGATTCGATGTCGCCCTGGTGGACGTTCTCAATCCGAGTAGCCCTGGTCCTCAGCTCGTTAAACAACTCATTGCGTTCAATCCTACGTGCCGCGTCATTGCCCTTTCTAGCTCCGACGACCCGATTCACAAATCGGAGATGCTGCGACGCGGCGCTTCCGAATACCTCCTGAAATCTACCACCGGGAGAACTCTTCTCAAGACCATCATCGAAACCATGGCCGCGCCACCGGTTGGCCTCCGAGAACAAGCACCCGATCTGAAGTCAATCGGCGAGAAGCTCCAGCTATCCGCGAAGGAACTCGAAGTTTTCAGCCTCATCTCAGAGGGGCTTTCCAACGCAGAAATCTCCAAGCTTCTCTTTATCAGTGAGTCGACTGTGAAGACTCATGTCTCAAACTTGCTTGCAAAAGTTGGAGTGGAATCGCGCAGTCAGCTCGTTGTTTTTGCTTGGAAAACCGGCTTTGAGCGGTGAAATCCTACTTTAGGCGGAGCTTGTCTCGTTCTTTGGTCTGAAGGATTGTCGGAGCCTCACTCGTAGTCTCTTCGGTGTGGATAGCCACATCGGAACAACTATGAACTCTCAATACCTTCTCATCAAGACCACCGTAGCTCTGCTTTTGGGCGCGGTGGCGATGGGCTGCGGTGGCATTGACACCGCTGGCCATCCTACTACCAATGATGCGCGACTAGCAAGCGCAACAAGTGATCTCATTTCTAAATACAAACTCCCCGCGATGGCCGGTGCCGTAGTTACACCCACTTCCATCCGCGTGGGTGTCTCCGGCGTACAGAAGGTCGGCGGGAGCCTTCGCGTCTCCACCGATTCCCTGTGGCACCTAGGCTCGAACGCAAAGGCTCTCAACAGTGCCCTCGTCGCCAAGCTTGTTGAGCGAGGAACCATCAAGTGGTCAACGACGCTGGGATCGGTGTTTCCGGAGCTGAGCTCGACCGCCCGACCCCAAACTCTTGCCCTCACCGTTGAGCAGCTACTCCTCATGAGGGCTGGCCTCCCTGCACTTCAGGTTCAGACCGAAATTCTGCTCGTACCGAAGTTTCAGGGCAGTGAACGACAGCAAAGATTCGAATTCGTCAAATGGGCGACACAACAGGCTCCCGAAGCTAACCCAGGGGAGTTCCTCTACTCTAACTCGAACAACCCGGTTGTGGCTGCGATGTTGGAAAAGGTCACCGGTGAAGACTGGTTCAAGCTGCTCAAAAGAGAAATCCTCGCTCCGATGGGGATGAACAACGTGGTGTACGGCTGGCCAGCCCAAAGTGGGAGCGATCAGCCTTGGGGGCACCTGTATGAAACAACTGCTGGAATCCACGTCCCGCTCAACCCCGATATTCCAGAGAACCAGTTGCCTGCCTATCTGGTTCCATCGGGTGGACTGAGCATGACCGCAACCGACTACGCTCGCTTCCTCCAAGAGTCGCTGAACGGGCTGAAGGGCAAGAATGGAGTTCTGCTCGCATCAAGCGTCCAGAGGATTTTCTCACCAAGTCTGGGCGGTACCTATGCGATGGGATGGGAAGCGGTGGAGTTCGAAGGGCGACGAGTCTACAGCTTTACTGGCTCTCTAGAACTGTTCAACTCACAAGCGGCAATCGACCCAACTAACTCAAGAGCTGCCCTGTGTTTCACCAACGGAGGTGCTTCCGAGCCTGTCTTCAACGCTATCCTTGAGGGCACTCAGACCTTCAATTAGACTGGTGTGGTCGCCTCCACTTTTCTAAAGTGGAGGCGATGACGGCTACTAGCTCGTAAATTGACCAAGCAAGGGGCCTTCAGGGGCATTCGCTAACTACTTCAGGACTTCTTTCACCACGTGCCCATGCACGTCCGTCAGTCGGAAGTCGCGCCCCTGATACCGATAGGTCAGCTTCGTGTGGTCGATGCCCATCTGGTGCATGATCGTAGCGTTCATGTCGTGGATGTGCATGGTGCCGGGGGTGTAGGTGTCTAGGCTTGGGTTAAGGGGCTTGCCGTCGTTGTCGACGATGTTGTAGCCATAGTCATCGGTGCGACCGAAGACGATTCCAGGCTGGACTCCGCCGCCCGCCATCCAACGGGTGAAGCTGCGGGGGTGGTGGTCGCGGCCATAGTTGGTCCTCGAAAGCTGACCTTGTGAGTAAACCGTTCGGCCAAATTCGCCACCCCAGATGACGAGGGTGTCATCGAGCATTCCGAGCCGTTTGAGGTCTTTGACGAGTGCCGCCGAGGCTTGGTCAACGTCTTTGCACTGAATCGGGAGCTGGTTGGCAAGGTCGCCGTGTTGATCCCAGCCACGGTGGAAGATCTGAATAAACCGAACTCCGCGCTGCGCCATGCGTCGAGCGAGGAGGCAGTTCGCCGCAAACGTCCCCGGAATCTTCGCGTCTTCGCCGTAAAGGTCAAAGACTTCCTGCGGCTCCGACTTGGTGTCCATCAACTCCGGAACGCTGGTCTGCATCCGGTACGCCATCTCGTACTGCTCGATGCGAGCGACGATTTCAGGGTCGCCGAAGTCGTCGTGCTGCATGGTGTTGAGCTTGGAGATGTCATCTAACATGTTTCTGCGCGTCGTGCGATCCATGCCATTGGGATCCTTCAGATACAAAACCGGATCTCCTGCAGAACGCATGCTGACCCCCTGGTGCTGCCCTGGCAAGAATCCAGTTCCCCAAAGGCGAGTGTATAGAGCCTGATCTGCGTCGCCGCGAGTCACTTTAGAGTGGAGAACGACATAGGTCGGCAGGTCGCGGTTGAGCGAGCCTAGACCGTAGCTCACCCATGCGCCGAAGCTTGGACGACCCGGCAACTGACTTCCCGTTTGGATATAGGTCACCGCAGGATCGTGGTTGATCGCCTCGGTCCACATTGACTTTACGACGCAAAGTTCCTTGGCAATGCTTCCCGCATGCGGCAACAACTCGCTGACCCAAAGGCCGTCCTGATTGTTGTCGTATTTCTTGAACTTGAACTTTGATGGAGCAAGTGGGAACCGCGCTTGACCGCTGCTCATCGTCGTCAACCGTTGCCCATTTCGAATCGTCTCCGGTAAGTCCTTGTCATACTCCGCCTCAAGAGTCGGCTTGTAGTCAAACAGATCGAGCTGGCTCGGCCCGCCGTTCATAAACAGCATGATGACCGTCTTCGCCTTTGGCGCGAAATGTGGCATTCCTGGGAGCCCTGGCATAGCTTTGCCCATCGGCACCTTCTGCGCCATCGCTTCGCTAGCGGCAAGAAAGCCGCCCACAAGGCCGCCTGACCTGAGGAGGGTGTGCAGGGCGGCGGAACCGACGCCCATGGCCGAACGACCAAACAGCTCGCGTCGGGTCATCAGGAGTTCTGCTTCGCGTAAAGGATTCATGGCTATCTAGTGTTGGGTCAAAAATTCGTCAAGGTTGAAAAGGGTCGAGGCAATAAGGCTCCAAGCAGCTTGATCGACAAAGTCCTGCTTTCGATCAATCGGAGCGAGACCGACTTGGATCACACCCGCGGCGTCTTGGGGGCGTTCTGAAAACATCTTCTGATAGCGCTTCAAGCTTGCGAGGAGAATTGTTCGTTCTCGTTCGCTCGGCTTACGACTCAGGGCGGTTCGGAACGCAAAGTCCAATCGGCTTTCGTCGGTCGGCTTGGTTGTCAAAATCCGCTCGCCAAACTTGCGCGCCGCCTCAAAGAAGGCTGGTTCATTCATGGTGGTGAGAGCTTGCAGAGGAGTGTTAGTAATCGATCGACGCACCGAACAGGCTTCGCGAGTAGGCGCATCGAAGGTACTCATCACCGGATGAGGCGAGGTTCGTTTCCAGAACAGATACAGCGTCCTTCTGTAGATTGATGGGTCGACGTCCTGGACATAATCCTTCGTGTTCGAAGCCGACTGTGCAACTTCCTCCCAAAGTCCGGCTGGCTGGTAAGGCTTGAATCCGTGGCCATACTGGCGGTTCAGAAGAAGTCCGCTTGCTTGCAGCACTCGATCTCGGAGGACTTCAGCATCGAGCCTAAACTTAGGACCTCGGCAGACCAACCGGTTCTCCGGATCTTTCTGAAGCTTCTCAGCAGTAACTGCAGATGATTGTCGAAACGCCGCACTCGTGACGATCATCCGATGGAGCTTCTTGAGGCTGAACCCATCCTTACGGAACTTAATCGCCAAGTAGTCGAGAAGCTCAGGTTGAGATGGCCACTCGCCTTGATTGCCGAAGTCTTCTGCGGTCTTCACGATTCCTGTGCCGAAGTGCTGGAGCCAAATTCTGTTGACCAAAACCCTCGTCGTCAATGGGTTCCTCTCATCGATCAACCACTGCGCTAACCCAAGCCGGTTCGCTTGCGACAATTTTGTTTCAAATACTGCCGGAAGCTTCCGCTCCACCGGCTCTTTGCGGCGGTCGTATTCGCCACGATCGAGAACAAAAGCCGGCCGAGGCTTCAACATTTCTTCAGCAATGAGCGTTTGAGGAATCGCCTTTTCCGTAAGAATCTTCTCAGCGATGAGCTTGCGGTATTCATCGCAAGCCTTTGTTTCAGGACCGTATTGAAGAAACGCTTGAACGACTTTAACCGGCTCGGTCCCTTTGAGCGCCGCACCAATACGGTTCACAGCTTCACTACCCATCGTTACCATCAGTCCGTCCGGTCCGCTTCCGTTGGCAACCTTGATGAGCAGCTCATTCTCACCTTTGCGGAGCTGTGCCTTGACTGCATCAACGCCTTGGGTGATCCCTCGCGAAACAAAATTGCTATGAACTAACTTGCCGTTCACCCAAACTCGAACTCCGTCGTCGCTAGAAACTCCAAACTCGAAAAGCTGCTCTCGATCCGAAACTAACTTTGTCCGGAAGTAGGCATTTGCCTGGTCTGCGTTGATCGCTTGAACAGCCACACCCGAGGTGATCTTGATCGGCCTCCAATGATCTAGTTTTTCGTCGCTATTAAACGCCTCTTCGAAAGAGCCTCGCTTGAACGGCCCGCAAATCTCCCAGTCCGCAGTTGTCACCAGCGGAGGCGCGTTTGTCTCAAGCCACGTTCTTGCTTCTGCTGCATCGATGCTTTGCTCCAGCTGGGTCATCCGCGACTGAACCTTCGTTAACGTCGCCTCCTGTGCGGGAGTTGGATCGGCAATAACAGGCGGAGGCAGAAGATCGTTGCCGTCGAACGGGGAGTCCTTCGTTGAGTTGAAGAACGCGTACATCCCGTAATAATCTTTTTGTGAAATCGGATCGTATTTGTGATCGTGACACTTAGCGCAACCTACGCTTAATCCAAGAAAGACTGTCGAGGTTGTATCCACCCGGTCAAACGTATTGCGGACCAAGACTTCTTCTTCGATCGATCCGCCTTCGTTCGTCGTGGGATTCATGCGGATGTAGCCCGTCGCGACTTTCATTTCCCGCGTCGGGTTTGGCAACATGTCGCCCGCGAGTTGCCAGAGAGTGAATTTATCGAACGGCAGATCTTTGTTAAAGGCGTTGACGACCCAATCCCGATAAGGATAGATGCTGCGCTCGTTATCCAGGTGGAGTCCGTGAGTATCTCCATACCGAACCGCGTCTAGCCAATACCGAGCCTCATGCTCCCCATAGCGCTGGCTGGCGAGCATCCTGTCAACCGCTCTCTCATAAGAATCAGGAGCAGAGTCCGCAAGATAAACATTGAGCTCATCAGTTGTCGGATCCAATCCGGTCAGCGCTAGCGAAGCTCGTCGGAGCAGCGTTGCGCGGTCCGCCTCGGGAGCCGGTGTCAGACCCTTTTCTTCCAACTTTGCGAGGACGAATCGATCGATCTCATTACGAACCCACTTCGAGTTCTTGACGGTGGGCAGTTCCGAGACCTTCGGCGGAACAAGCGCCCAGTGCTTTTCATACTTTCCACCCTGGTTGATCCACTCCGACAAAACCTTTACTTGCGCGGCCGTGAGCCTGGGCAGGCCGGAATCCGGCGGAGGCATCTGAGCTGACTTCTCCGTAGACATTGCCCGTTTGATCAGCAATGACTCTTTGGCCTCTCCCGGAAGAATCGCAAACTCACCGTCACGATCCTTTTTCGCATCTTTCTCGTCGCTCAGCCGGAGATTGCCCTTTACAAACTTCGCATCAGGCCCGTGACACTTAAAGCAGTTTTCACTCAGAATCGGCCGAACGTCTTTATTGAAATCAATTCGTTTCGCACCCTTTGCGGCCCTCTGTGCTGGCGCGAAAACCACACCTGCTGCAAGTAAGGTCAGCGAGAGAACCGGGACAAAAAACCGAATACTGTTCATTGGGCGTTTCAGTTCTAGCTTAGCGAATTCTGCGGCATACTGAGTGGATTTCTCCAATGTTAGTGTTGAGAAAGGAATTCATCCAAGTTGAACAGTGTTGAGGCCACCAGGCTCCACGCCGCCTGGTCCACAAAGTCTTGCTTCCGATCAACAGGAGCCAGACCAACCTGGATCACCCCAGCGGCGTCTTGCGGCCGCTCCGAGAACATCTTCTGATACCGCCGCAAGCTTCCCATCAAAATAGATTTCTCTTTCACCGATGGTTTTCGACTCAACGCTGTGCGGAAGGCGTAATCAAGTCGGCTCTCGTCAGTAGATTTTGTAGCAACAATCCGTTCTCCGAACTTCCGAGCTGCTTCAAAGAAGGCAGGTTCGTTCATCGTCGTCAACGCCTGCAACGGGGTGTTCGTGATGGATCGCCGAACCACACAAGCTTCTCGTGTCGGGGCATCAAAAGTGCTCATCACTGGGTGCGGAGAGGTTCGCTTCCAGAACAAGTACAGCGTTCGGCGATAGATTCCTGCGTCTGTGTCCTGTGTGTAGCGGGCCGTATTTGAGCCAGGAAATGCCACGTCTTCCCACAGCCCGGCGGGCTGGTAGGGTTTGAAACCGTGACCACCCTGGCGCTGGACGAGGAGCCCACTTGCTTGTAGGACTTGGTCGCGCAGAACTTCGGCGTCTAGTCGGAACCTTGGCCCGCGGCTGACCAGGCGGTTTTCGGGGTCTTTTTGAAGCTTTTCTGGGCTGACTTGAGAAGACTGCCGGAATGCGGCACTCGTCAGGAGCAACTTGTGAAGTTTTTTGAGACTGAAGCCGTCCTTTCGGAACTTGATTGCCAGATAGTCCAGCAGCTCAGGATTAGAGGGCCAGTCTCCTTGGTTGCCAAAGTCTTCGGCGGTTTTCACAATGCCAGTCCCGAAGTGCTGTTGCCAGATTCGGTTGACAAAGACCCGGGTAGTAAGTGGATTCTTTTCGTCAATGAGCCATTTGGCGAGGCCAAGGCGATTGGGCTCCGGAAGTTTAGTTTCAAACACCGCTGGAAGCGTTCGTGAGACTTGTTCCTTTCGCTGATCGTACTCGCCTCGATTCAACAAGTAGGCAGGTCGGGGTTTGGGCATCTCTTCTGCGATCAGCGTCCGAGGAACTTGGGCTTCTATCTTGGCTTTTTCGGCTACCGTGGCCCGGTACTGCTTCGAGACGGTGGTCTCTGGTCCGTAGACGAGGTACGCCCGTACAATTTCTTCTGGCTTATCTGACTTGAGCGCGGCGGCAAGTTTGGCCTGAGCTTCACTGCCGATGTCAAATCGGATTCCATCGGCTCCACCACCGTTCACGATCTTGATAACTAGTTGGTTTGCACCCTTTTTGAGTCGAACTTTAACTTGGTCAGTCGCTTGATCGACTCCACGCAAGGCTGGATTGCTGTGGACCTGGGCACCATTCAGCCAGATTTTGACTCCATCGTCGCTTCCTATGGCAATGTCAGCTTCTTGTTCAGTTTCGGCGGTCAGGGTCGTCCGGTGGTAGGCATTTCCGATGTTTACCTTGACCGTGCTAATCGACTTTCCGAGTTCAAGCTTGAGGGGCTTCCAGTCGGTTGGCTTATCGTCGAACTCGAACGCTTCGTTAAAGTTTTTGTGGGGAAATGGTCCTGCGATTTCCCAGCTACCGACGGCTACGACCGGAGGCGAACTGGTTTCGATCCATCGCTTGGCAGCGTCTGCATTTGTGGCCCTTTCCAGATCCACAAGGCGGTTGGTGGCTTGGTTGATCGCCGCTTCCTGTTCTGGGGTTGGGTCAGCGATGACGGGTGGTGGGACCAGGTCATTGCTGTCTAATGGAGCATCCTTCGTCGAATTGAAAAATGCGAACAGGCCATAGTAGTCCTTCTGGCTGATGGGGTCGTACTTGTGGTCGTGGCACTTTGCGCAACCGACAGTCAGCCCAAGGAACACGGTAGACGTTGTATCAACTCGGTCGAAAGTGTTTTTGACCAAGAACTCCTCCTCAATCGCTCCGCCTTCTGCGGTCGTTGGGTTCATGCGCACGTAGCCTGTGGCAACTTTCATCTCGCGGGTTGGGTTCGGGAGCATGTCTCCGGCGAGTTGCCAGAGGGTGAACTTATCAAAACTCAGGTCTTTATTGAAAGCATTAACGACCCAGTCCCGATAGGGATAGACGCTGCGCTCATTGTCGAGGTGAAGACCGTGGGTGTCGCCGTACCGAACGGCGTCGAGCCAGTACCTAGCTTGATTCTCACCGTAACGCTGACTGGCCAAGAGGCGATCAACCGCCCTTTCGTAGGCATCGGCCTGGGTGTCGTTCAGGAAACGATTGAGTTCATCGGTGGTTGGGGGAAGCCCAGTGAGAGTTAGAGAAGCTCTGCGGAGCAGAGTAGCCCGGTCGGCTTCGGGAGCGGGCTTGAGACCCTTTTCTTCCAGCTTTGCAAGAACAAACCTATCAATATCGTTCCGCACCCACATCTGGTTCTTGACGGTCGGGAGTTCGGTTGGCTTTGGCGGGACAAGTGCCCAGTGCTTCTCGTACTTGCCTCCTTGGTCGATCCAGTCCGACAAAAGTTTGATCTTCTCTGCGGTTAGCCTTGGGAGACCAGAATCTGGAGGCGGCATCTGGGCAAACTTCTCTTTGCTCAGTGCCCGCTTGATTATCAAAGATTCCTTGGCATTTCCCGGCAGAATCGCAAATTCGCCGTCTCGATCCTTCTTGGCGTCCGTCTCGTCGCTCAACCGAAGACCTCCTTTCACAAACTTCGCATCGGGGCCGTGGCATTTAAAGCAGTTCTCGCTCAGAATATGTCGAATATCCCGATTGAAGTCGATTTTCTTGACCGCTTTCCCCGTTTTTTGGGCGGGCGAAAGCACGACCCCTGCGCCGAGCAGGGCCACGGACAAAACTGGCAGAACAAATCGAGCACTCTTCATCGGGTGGTTCGTTTCTAGCATAGCGAATATCGCCCGATTTTGAGTCTGTTTTCAGAAGATTAACTGACTCTGGTGTAGTAGTTCACCATATAGGTCACCCAGTTCCCGTCCTTGTCTTGTCCGGTCGAGGTGTGCGTACGATGATTCTCATCAACCAGCTGGATGATATCGCGATAGAAAGCACTCGGGGCGTCGCCCATGATGTCCGGACCTTCGCAGTTCATGGTCAGAATTTTGCCATCTTCGCTGAGTTCGCAGTCGTACTGCCACAGGTGCGATGAAACATTGGCGATCCAGAAAGCTTTGTACTGCTTGTCGGAAACGTCGTAGCCCACGCCCATTCGAGTGATCATCGAATTCCCGTCAGGAAAGGTGATTTCGCCATCACCAAGTGCCCACAAATCGCCAAGCATTGTGAAGATTTCTCGCCCCTTACCTCGAGGTGCGTCCCCTCCGTGATCAAATTCGGTTTCGGTCGTCCATTCGCCGACGAGGTTCTGGAGCCACGCATGTTCGGGCGCGGCCATTGTTGGTCCAGAGTTTTCTTGTTCGCTCATTCCAGCTATCATATCATTCCAAACAAAAAATGGCTCCCCTTTCGGAGAGCCACTTTCTGTATTTGTTTACTAGACTTAACCAGCGAGCTTGGAAGCAAGCGTGGTGTCCAGAGCAATTCCGGGGCCCATGGTTGCGCTGAGGGTGAGCGACTTGATGTACTTACCCTTGGAGCTGGCCGGCTTCGCTCGAAGGACGGCACCGAAGCCAGCCTTGAAGTTCTCCATCAACTGCTCGTCGGTGAAACTGACCTTGCCGAGGCACATGTGAACAACGCCGGCTTTGTCGGTTCGGTACTCAACGCGGGTTGCCGCCTTGATTTCCTTAACGGCGGTTGCGATGTTGTTGGTGACGGTTCCGTTTCGCTTGTTCGGAGTCTTGGGTCCGAGAGCTCGGCCGATCTTACCGATCTGTGGAGCCATGTCTTCGGTGGCAAGAATCACGTCGAAATCCTTGAATCCGCCCTGAATCTTTGCGATCAGGTCGTCTGCGCCAACCACGTCTGCGCCAGCCTTCTCGGCTTCGTTAGCGGCGTCTCCCTTAGCAAGGACGGCGACGGTTCGCTTCTTACCAGTTCCGTGAGGAAGCTGGGTAAGGCCTCGGACGTTCTGGTCGCTCTTTCGAGGATCCACGCCAAGGACGATTGCCATATCGACGGACTCGACAAACTTCGCGTTAGCGGTCTTCTTGACCTGAGCGAGGGCTTCTTCGACAGTGACCAAGGTCTCCTTGTCGACGGTAGCGGCGATGGCCACGAAACGTGGCGAGTGCAGGTTCTTTTTAACGTTCTTTCGCAAGATGTTCACCTCGTGGTTCAGGCGGCCTTACGGCCTCCCACGTTTTGAAGCCTATATTGTACCTCGGGCACTGAAAGAGAGGTTTAACCATTCTCAAACGGGTGGGGAATTGATCCACTAAGCGATCCGTTTGAGCCACGACTGTATCGGTACTGGGCTGAAATGGTAAGTTGCTTGTCCAACGACAATGACAGACTTTTCGTTCATTATCGGAAACATCTGATAAGCTTCGCTTTCAATAGTTGCGCGACGAAGAAAGTGATCGAGGAAGTCTGGAACAGGAATCTCTAGCGTAGTTTCGATGATCGGACTGTCGAATACGTTGATTTTGAATAGTGGAAACTCGGAAGTGGGCGAATGGCAGTCCATTTCGACTTTTGCACTTGTCCCAAACTCAGAAGAAGCCCAGTCGACACTTTTCGGTTCACTGAGTGCATCGATCCAGGCGACCATTTTATCATATCCTTCTAGCAACTGGCTTGTAAGCCCATTGGCTCTGTCTCGCGAACCTGATTTCGCGGCGAGCTGAAAGAGTGCTAAGCGAAAGTTTGATTCCAAACACATTTGCTGCCCCGAATTTTCGGCAATCTCTGACTCCCTTAGTAGCCCCTCCAAAGCGAGAAGTGCGGTGTCGGCATCGCCGAGCGTCATCTCTGAAACAAGCTTTTGTGCTTCACCGAACGCTGACATATGATCATGTTACTGCTTCGCGCAGGGAAAGTCACACCACACACATCCAGAACCGACTCTACATAACTCGCCGTCCGCTTCTTCAAAGACGCCGCCAGCCCTTCTTATCCTTCCCCCGAAGTTGGAAGCTCGCCAACAACAATGAGACCAGAGCGAGGAACATATCGTTTTGAATCCCTCAGTGTCATGTGGCCCTCCGTCCAAATTCTTCCACAGCCTGTCTGCGGCACTCCCGACTCTCCACACCAAACTTCCAACTACCTGGTTGACTTTTGCCCCGAAACGTTGACTATTAACTGGTGAATACACTTGGAGTGCGCGAAGCAATTCGCGCTTTCGCTTGCTCTACCGACCACTCGCCGCACAATGCCCTCAGCCACGAGCCTATTCATATGGAACAAGACCGCGAACATGCCTCGTTCCCGTCTACCCAACCCTACCCAACTTTATCTAGAAAATCAGAACCCGTTGAACCTGACTACCCAACCAAATGCGTCGCAGTTCTCTCTCAGAGAATCGCTACTCAACTTCCGGAACCGACTCCACGAAGCTCGCCGTTCGCTTCTCCAAAAACGCAGCCAAACCTTCCTGCCCTTCCTCTGAAGCCCGAAAAGCCGCCAACCTCGCCGCTGTCTCCTCGTAGCTCAGCGGCATATCCAGAACAAGCTTCTTCGATCCTGCAACTGCCTTCGGCCCAGCCGAGAGGACATGGCGGAGTTTCTTGGCGATCAGGGCCTCCTTATCTTTCGATGCCACCACTTCATGAATCAGCCCAATCTCGTACGCCCGCTGAGCAGAAAAAACTTCGCCGGTCGCGAACAATGCCCGAGCATAACCCTTCCCAATCTTGTCGACCACAAACGGCCCGATCGTCGCCGGAATCAGGCCGAGCTTCACTTCGCTAAACGCGAACTTCGAGTCCTCGGTTGCGATTGCCATGTCGCAACACGCGACTAGTCCTGAGCCGCCACCCATCGCGGCTCCGTGGACGTTGGCCAAAGTAAACGCATGACAGTTCTGCACCGCCGCCCACAGCTTGCTCACCATCATCGCGTCCCGCTTATTCTCTTCCTCGGTGTAAGCCGCCGCCTTCCGCATCCACTCCAAATCGCCGCCAGCGCAAAAGGACGCCCCCTCACCGCCAAGAACAATCGCGCGAATATCGGTCGAAACGGTGGTGAAAACCTGATACAAAGTCCCAATCAGCTCATCATTCAGGGCATTCCGAACCTCGGGGCGGTTCAGTTGAACCCGCAGAACCGGGCCGTGGCGATCCACTTTTATCATGACTACCATCTTACATAATGAAGCTTGCTTGAAGCGAATCGAAACCACCGTCTACAGCGTTTCCCGTTCGCAGCTCGCGTACTGGACCGCTTTTGAATACGCACGCCGCTTCTGGCCCTTCTTCATCTCAATCCCGGTCACGGGCTTGCTGATCTCCCTGCTCTTCCAAGGAAACCTTTACAAAGGCCTCGGAATGATGATGATCCTCTGGCCAATCAGCATCCCAGCCCGCTCAATCCTACTCACCACCAAAGCCTCCAAACGAGCAATCCTGCCCACAAAAATGGTTACCGAAGGCGAACACGTCTATTTCGTCACCGAACCGCTCTCCTTCAATTACCGTATCCACCGCGACCAGATTCGAGACGTGAAGACCCGAGTCGAATACGTCGTCATCGAATTGTGGAAATACCGGTTCGTCTATGTGCCGTACAAGGCATTCGAGTCGCCCGAAGCGATTCAGGACTTCCGTCGGGCGGTTGGTGTGGAAGACTGAAATGAACACCGAAACAATGCTTTTCTAGTCGGATTTCAGACTCGAGATCGCAACTTCTTCGCGCTCTCGAGTCATGCCGTACTTACCCAAGCCGTCGTTGCCTTCGGCCCGAATCCAAGCAAGAGTATCCCGAATAGTCTCCTGGATCGTTCGCAAAGAAAGCCCTGCAGAGATAGCCGAAGCCGGATCGTAGTTGAACGTCTGAGAACCCGGTGGAAGGGTCACGGGAAGGTCCTGCCAGAGCTTGACGTCGACTTTCTCGAGGTCTTCAAGCGAAGCAACTACCAGCTTATGCTCTCGCTCCGTCTGGAATCGAATCTCGTCGATAATGTCACCGAAGGTGACCCGCGGACCAACCGCGTTCCACTGTCCAACCTTCTTCTGTGCGGTGCAAAGCTCGGTGAAAGCCGCGAGGTCACGAGCATCGATCCCCTGGAACCGTTCAGTAAACGTTTCCGGGATCAAAACCTCATCAAATTGGTCGAGCCGCGCCACCCAATACGGAAATCGCCCCGTGTGGTCGTGGGGGCCAATGATAATTCCTGGACGAATCATCGCATGGTTGTTGGGGAATGCCTCGCGAACAATCCGCTCGCAGGTCACTTTCAGCGGACCGTAGTTCGCGCCAGTCACCTCTGTAGCGTCCATTTCACCTTCGGCATACTGTTTCGTTTGCTCATCAAAGGGGCCTTGTAGTCCTTCGGTGTCATAGATGCTGATGGTCGAAATGAATGTATAGAAGTCCGTTTTGAGCTGAGTGCTCGCAACAAGTTGGGAGGGGAGGTAACCACTGACATCAATCACAGCATCCCAGTGAGTCTCCTTCGCTTTCTCAATATCCGCCACTCGGTCGCCGATGATGTGCTCGCAGTTCGGGAAGAGCCCCGGATTGGTCTTGCCTCGATGAAAAAGGGTGACTTGATGCTCCTTTGTCAAAAGCTGATCAACAATCGCACGCCCCACAAACTGCGTTCCGCCAAGGACAAGGATATTCATATTTGTAATGTTAGCCTACGCTCGGCTTGATAGAATGAGTTTCCGATGGTGCTTGGATTAGTTGGCTTCGATAGGTTCCTTGCCGGGTCAATCGACCAAGCGGTGACTCAACAGGGTCACTTCTGTATGGTTTTCCACGAGTGTGCTCAACTCGAATCCATGATCCGGGACAGCGTGGAACTACCGTGCTTCGATGCGCTGATTTACGAAGGAACCCAAAATGCCCGTGTCGTCCGATTTGCACTTGGAAAGATCACTCCGCTGCGCGGCGAACTCTTCAAAGAGCTCTCTGTCGTTGCCCTGGAATCAGACTTCGACTTCTGGGAGCCAATTCGCGACGAAGTCGATCACTGGCTCCAGGGCCTTCAAGACTGGCGATGCGAACTGGTCTACCTGTTTCCCACCGACGAAGGCGGCCGAGCCTAGAACCAATCCTTCCCACCAATGATGTACTCGTGATACCAATCCTGATCGGATTTGGTGAGATAGATGATGCCTTCAACGATGGAGATGACTGTGAGGACGGGGATCGCGAGTCCGCATGTCAGGAACGTCAGCAGCAAGGAGGTCACGCCTGCCTTCGTCTTGCCCATCATGAACTTGTGCATGCCGAAGGTTCCGAAGGCTGTGAAACCAAGGACAATAGCAACAATTCCACACGCCGTTCTCTGAGAAGGTGAAACACCATTCATTTCAACAACATGATACGCGTGATGGTCGCCAAGGGTTCGGCGGGGACCGGAAGTCCCTTCGCCGGGTACAATCACGAGGTTAGATGCGTCTGAAACGACGCAATGAGATTTGACCCGTGGCAGAAGAAAATAACGATCAGCTGAATACGACGATCGCCGTAGACATGGAGCTCGGACGCTCGTATGTCAACTACGCGATGTCGGTTATCATCGCCCGAGCGCTTCCCGATGTTCGCGACGGAATGAAGCCGGTTCAACGCCGAATTCTCTACGCGATGCGCGGCCTTAACCTCACGCCGGCGAACGCTCACACGAAGTGTGCGAAGGTCACCGGCGAGACCACCGCAAACTTCCACCCCCACGGTAACGAAGTCGTTTACCCCACCCTCGTCCGAATGGCCCAGCCCTGGTCGCTCCGCTACCCGTTGATCGATGGACAAGGAAACTTTGGCTCCGTTGACGGCGACTCTCCGGCTGCGATGCGATATACAGAGTGCCGACTCACTCCAATCGCAATGGAGCTCCTGGAAGACCTCGACCGAGAAACGGTTGACTTCACGCCGAACTATCTGCAGTCCACGAACGAGCCGCTCGTTCTGCCAGGTAAGTTCCCCCACCTGCTTTGTAACGGAACTGAAGGTATTGCAGTTGGAATGGCAACCAAGCTTCCTCCGCACAACCTCACCGAGGTCTGTAACGGCGTTCTGCACCGAATTGATAATCCTGATTGCACGCTCGATGACATCATGGAGCACATCCCTGGGCCGGACTTCCCGACCTACGGAATCATCATGGGCACCAAGGGGCTTCGCTCAGCATACGAAACCGGTCGCGGTTCCATCGTGATGCAGGCAAAAACCATGATCGAGCCGGGTGACGCTGGAAAGTCGGTGATCGTTGTTACTGAGATTCCCTACCAGGTCAACAAAACGACCTTGATGAAGAACATCGCGACCATCGCGAAAGAGCGAAAGTTCGACGGCATTCTGAACGTTCAGGACTACTCGGACAAGCGCGGAATGCGAATGGAGATCGAAGTTCGCCGTGACGTCAACCCGAACAAGGCGCTTAACTATCTTCTCAAGCACACGGCCCTGAGAACTTCGTTCGGCTGTATCCTGCTTTCCCTCGTCGATGGCTCGCCCCGCACCGCGCCGCTGCTCACGATGATTGATGAGTACATCAAGCACCGCCGCGACGTCATCCTGCGCCGAACCAAGTACGAGCTTTGCCGGGCACTCGAAGAAGTCCACGTTCTTGAAGGCTATCAAATCGCCCGCCGGTTCATGGACGAGGTCATCGCGCTGATTCGCCGTTCGAGAGATCCAGGTATCGCTCGAGCCGAACTCGTTCGTGAGTTCGACATGTCGGCGTTCCAAGCCAACACCATCCTTGCCATGCCCCTCCGCCAACTCACGATGATGGAGCAGGCGAAGCTGGAAGACGACTATAAGGCGGCTCTGCGAAAGACTCAAGACCTCCTCGACATCCTCAACAGCGAAGAGCGCCTGACGACGGTCATGAAGGCCGAAATCGTAGCCATGCGCGACAAGCACGGTGACGAGCGACGCACCAAAATCCAAGCTCGCGAAGCCGGAGAGTTCACCGAAGAAGATCTGATTCCCGACGAGGAAGCAATCATCTCGATCTCGCGAGATGGCTACATCAAGCGGGTGAGCATCGACGCCTACCGCCAGCAGAAGCGCGGCGGAAAGGGAGTGAACAACACCCTAAAGGCTGATGACGAACCGGCACACCTCTTCCAAATCAGCACCCACCACACGATCCTGTTCTTCACAGATCGAGGCCGGGTCTACAAGCTCAAAGGCTATGAGATTCCCGAAAGCGGTCGCTACGCAAAGGGAATGCCGGTTATCAACTACATCAGCATCGTCGGCGGCGAGCGGGTCACCGCGACCGTCAGTGTCAAGGACCTCTCCAGCGATGGCTTCCTGGCGATGATCACCAAGGGAACTGGACCCAAGCATAATGCCGAAATCAAGCGAACACCGCTGTCCGCGTTCGCCAACATCCGTAACAACGGCCTCATTGCCTTCGACATCGAAGACGGTGACGAACTTGGCTGGGCACTCCGAACCACCGGAAAAGACGACCTCATCCTCGTCACCCGCGAGGGACAATCGATTCGGTTCTCCGAAGAAGACGCGACCTCCCGAAGCCGAGCAGCAGGCGGCGTCCGCGCCGTCCAGTTCAAGGCCGGAAACCCGGATGACCAGGTGGTCACTGCGGCGGTCGTTGACGAAGAACTTTCGCTCTTGGTCGTCTCCGAAAACGGATACGGCAAGCGAACTGGCCTTGACGAGTACCGCGTTCAAAGCAGAGGCGGCTCCGGAATCCTCACAATGAACTGCACAGAGAAGACCGGAAAAGTCATCGGTGCCGAAGTCGTGGAGAACGATGACCGACTCCTCCTGATGTCCACCAAGGGCAAAGGAATCCGAATGAAGGTTAAGGAAATCCGCACCACCGGTCGCGTCGCCCAGGGCGTCAAGCTCGTCAACCTCACTGGGGATGACCAAGTTGCCTCCATCGCTCGAATCGTCAAGGGAACCGACGACGGCGAGGGCGAAGGTGAAGAAGCGAGCGAGGGTAGCGAAGAATAGACCATCCTCAAAAGAGATAGAATTGGGCAGTGCTAAGCACTGCCCTTTTTGTTTTTTCGGTTCAAGCTTCGACAAAAGCCGTAGCGGTCCGCATCGGCGACACCGAACTGACCTGTTTCAATTGGAAGCCCGAAGCGCCCACCAAAGAGGCCAGAACGCTGTTCGTCTTCCACGGCACAGATCGCAACGCCCAAGAATACGGCGACCACACGATCCCTCTCGCCGCCAAAGTTTCATGTGCCCTAGTAGCACCTTTGTTCGACAAAGAGCGATTCCCCAACTGGCGGTATCACCGAGGCGGAATCCAGGACGCCAAGGGCAATCTACAAGCAAGAATCGAGTGGACATACACCATTCTTGAAAAACTCCTTGCCCAAACGCAGGGTGAAAACACCCTCATCGGCCACTCAGCCGGAGGGCAGTTCCTCAACCGAATGTGCGCCTTCGCCGGAACCTCTGCTAAACGGGTCATCGTCGCCAACCCCGGCTCCGTGATCTTCCCACGAAGCGACTGGAGCTTCCCCTTCGGAATGGGCGGACTCAGCCCAGCCCTCAGCTCCGAAGAAGCCATCAAGAGCTATCTTGCCCAACCCATGACCTTCCTCCTCGGAACCGCTGATAACAAACCCGATGAAAACTTTGACACTTCTAAGGATGCTATGCGACAGGGTGGAGGTCGCCTTCAACGCAGCACCAACTGCTTCAACTACGGCAAAGCACTTGCTCAGCGAAACGGCTGGCATTTTAACTGGGGACTCGTTCAAGTACCTGGAATCGGACACGACCATGAGAAGATGTTTAACAGTTTTGAGGCAATCAAAGCCTTTGAGCGATGATGCATCCAACCTACGTGGAATTCACTTTGCGGAAGAATGCGTAACGTGCGAAGATGTGCCAGGGCGTTTACTCTGGTTGAGCTACTTGTCGCCGTCGTGGTTGTCACGATATTGGCAGCGGTCGCCGTACCAAAAGCGGCATCGTCAACAAGGCGAGCCAAAGAATCTGCGCTCCGCCAAACCCTTACCCAGCTCCGAAACGCGCAAGTTCAGTTCCACGTCTTGTACGAAGCCTATCCTAATGCACTATCGGACTTCACCAACCCAAATCCACCGTTGAGGGTGTGGACGGATTCGATTTCTCCAAAGCTCTGGGGAACCCGTGTCTATCGGGGCGCGCTCTTGCAGCCGGGCGTAGCACAGAGTAGTAATTTGATCCTAGATCCTGTCAGTGGAAACAACTTCTCCGTATCGCGACTGGCTAACGGCGAGCTCAGAATCCGGAGTAGTGCTACCGGAAGAGATTCGCGCGGAGTGCGCTTCTCCACTTACTGATTTCTCGACACCTTGAACGCCCCGCAAACAAAGCTCCGATTCACATCTGACAAAACCAACAAAATCTGACCCAAAAACTGATCCCGAGAGGGAATCAGATTGAGCTGCAGCGCAACCCTATCGCGATACACCTTCGTCTCCAACCTCTGAGTCTTCGGATTCAAAAAGGTCATCTGCGCCGACGTCAGTCCGATCGGTACCCGTCGACCAGCCGGAAACATCGTCTTCAAATAGTCCGAACTACCCCTCATCATGGCTGCCTGCCGAATCCCAATCGGAAACGCCAACGAATTCCGAGCCGTCGTGAAATAGGCCGCAAACCCTTGCCCATCATCACCGCGAATCACGAGCGAAAACACATGAGCGGAGTCGACAATCGCCCCTGAACGATCTTTCGTCTTCAGCACCGAAACGGGTTTGATCTGAAACGACACCGGAGTGAATAGCTGGTCCCGAACCCTTCCATAAGCCCTCTTGGTGGGAATCGGTACGCGGCTGTAATCCCCCGCCATGGATGTGGCGGTAAAGAATATCACAGCAACGCTCAAGCTCTTCACAATCAACTGCCTGTGCAATCGCCGTACCAATCGACTCAGGCGAAGTACACTTAATCCAGTGGATTCCACATCTCCTTCTCCGCAAGCCGTTATCATTGCGGGACCTAATGGCTCGGGAAAATCCACTGCCGCCACACGACTCCTTCCCGAAGGAATGGTTTTCGTCAACGCCGACATGATCGCCCAGCAGCTCTCTGGTGAAAAAGGAACGAGCGCCGATATCAACGCCGGACGGCTCCTCCTTTCCCAAGTCGAGGAGCTAGAATCCAGCCGAACCGACTTTGCGTTTGAAACAACGCTTGCTAGCAAAATGCTGGCGACAAGGGTTGCCGGATGGCAACAGAGGGGCTACCAAGTCCACCTCATCTTCTTCTGGCTTCCCAGCGAAGAACTCGCTTGCCTTCGCGTCGAAGGCAGAGTTCGCGACGGGGGCCACCGTGTTCCCGAAGAGACGATCCGGCGGCGCTATCAGTCCGGGCTGAAACTGTTTTTCAATTCGTACATTCCCATCGTTGACACCTGGCGGCTCTATGACAACTCGGTCAACGCCGCGCCGAAGCTGATCGCCCGAGGCGACTCTGCTGGTTCTTGTGTGGTGAAGATGCCCGAGGTCTGGAATAAACTGAGAGAGGAGTTTCAGGCATGAGCAACCGCGACGAGCTGGCGAATCGGTTCAACCGTGATGAAGAAGTTCATCAGGCGGTCAGCGACGCCGTTCGCGACGCCCTTCAAGAGCACGCCCGAAAAGGAAATCATGTCGTGGTTTGGAAGGACGGGAAGGCCGTCTGGGTTCCTGCAACCGACCAAACTGAATAGGAACGAATGTTAAACGAAGAAACCAACGTTGTCGCCGTCCAGATCACCATCGCGGTGGCAACTGTTTTGTTCCTGATCGTAATGTGGGGTGGTTTGTGGTACTTCGTGAAATTCAAGGGTAAAGACACCGCGTATCGCGGAAAAGTGATTGACTACTTCGAGAAAAACCCTCTCGAAGAGCCTCAATCAACAGACGAACAGCAAAGCTGAAACCTCTTTTTCTATCGCGCGGATCGTTTTCGGGTTGCAAACCGTCCCAACAATCAGCCATACTCTTCTTTCGGCAAGACGTATCGTCATGCCAAGAGGTTTGAATCATGGCCAAGAAAGGCGAAGTCCGCGAAATCATCCGCCTCGTATGTACCGAGGATGGCAAAAGCTATTACACCACCACTAAGAACAAGCGGAACACGCCTGATCGACTTGAGCTGAGAAAGTTCAACTCCAACCTCAAGAAGTACACCTTGCACAGGGAGAAGAAATAAAATGCCAAACCCAAAACGACGTTTTAGCCACCAGCGAACCGCTCTTCGCCGAACAAACTACACCGCTACCCTTCCCGAGATCACCCTCAGCAAGCAAGTGGATGGCGAGCCGTTCCGACTCAACCACAACGCAAGTCCAGAAGGCTACTGGAAAGGCCGACGCCTTCCCGGATTCAAAGGCTGATTTCAGTCTAGGCATCGATTTCAAGTCTCAAGCTCCATTTGCTTCGGCAAATGGAGCGTTTTTGTGTGAGCAGCCCTGTTAGCTCCCAACTACCAACTCCAAACGAGCGGCTCGTCCGCGTAGGGCACGGGACCCAAGGCGGCTTCGTTCCCAGAGCAAACGCGGCGGGAACGGAGACGTCCTGGGTGGGGATTGGCCTTGGGCAAGCGCGGGGCCGTCACAGGGACTATCCGCCCGACTGCAACTCCAACAACATATAATCTATTCATGCGCCAGTTCTGGAAGTTTGCGAAGCCGAAGGGGCCGGGGTTTGGGATTTCGAAGAACTTCTATCTGTCTGTCCTCGCCGGAGTTCCGGTTCTGCCACCGATCACCGAGCTAATCGCCCCGAAGCCGGAAGGCGGCTCCCTGGATGGCTTCGGCGTGCCTCTCGTCAACACGAACGACAAATCCCTACTCAAACAGCCGATGCAGCGCGGGATCTATGCGCTCTCGACCAAAGACCAAAAAAACGTCGTCCGCATGATGGTCATGAACGCCGATGAGGCAGGGTTTAGCCCGGAGGCCATCGCGACCTCACGGCTCGCCGAGCGCGTCACCCCGGAAGTTCTCACCCGGATTCGATCCACTTGGCACCTGCTGCAACTCAGCTGGGAAAGTCACGACCCCGAAGTCTATCCAGCGCTGGATTTCTTCTTGAGCATCGCAAACAGACTCGCCGAGATCGCTGACGGAATCGTCGCTGACCCAATCAGCGAGCGCTATCTCCTGCCTGGACAGGTCTTTGTCCAACCAAGAGTGGACCCGCTGGTCGATGCTCGAGAACACGTTTACGTCCACTCCCGGCCCGACCAAGGACAGCTCAGTGTTTACACGAAAGGGCTCGTCAAAATCGGCCAGCCAGAGCTAGAGATCTGTGCTGTCCCGCCAGAGTCTTACGAACAAGCTGGCAAACTCCTGATGTCCGCGGCTCAAGGGGTCTTCATGGGCTTCCTGATCGGTTCCGGTTCCGATGTCGCCGGGTTCGAAGCTCGCGAAGGCGGACACGACAAAGCCCGCTGGGAAGGAATCCCCGTCCTCGAACTCCTGCCGCCGACCGGGGTCCCGGTCGAGCAGGTGCTGAGTAACTGGGAGCGTTAACCAACCATTTCTGCAGCTCGCCAGCCACACTCGAAGGCGTCTTCGATGTGACCACCCATCAGCCCGTCGCTTGCGACGAGAAGAGTTGAACCAGGGGGGTTAACATTCTCGAAGCGAGCCAGCGATTCCGGTTGGCTGTACTTCCACTTCTTGACCATGGCAACCTCGGGAGAATCAAAGCCTGCCCCATACAAGTGCTTAAGAAAAGACGTGACGGCATCGATGAAGAACTCGTCGGGTTGAGAATAGTTTTGCTGCGAGAATCGGGCACTAAGCTGGGCGACAAAGGTCGAGCCCCCTTCGGGCGCACGACCGGGAGACTTTGCGCTCTCGACCGAGAGCCAGGTCAACGGATGAACCTGCTCGACATCGATCAGGGCGTGATAGGGCGTATCAACCTCGGCCTGATATCCCAGCATGACGGAGACACAAGAGCGGTAGGAGACGTTCGCAACTGGCCTCGATTCACCCAGCGACCAAAGCAACTGGCACGTCTGGGGGATTGGCGGAGTGAGGATGACCGAGTCAAACGCTTCGCCGACGAGTTGATAATGATCTCCCTGACGCGCGATTTCCAGGACGTCAGTTTTGAGCCGAATGTCGGTTCCATCACCGAGACGGTTTGCGAACGTCTGGATCCCGTTTTGGTAGGTGTATCGGCTGGTGGAATTCTTGGAAGAACTCCCCGGAGCCGTGCGAAGTCCCGTGTGGGTCCAAATGGGCTTTTCAACCTTAATGAGATCACCACCGGATAGTGCTTCGAGCATGATTCGCTCGATGGTCTTACCCCGCGGAGTGATGCTGGTTGCGCCAACATCGAAGGTGTATCCAAGCTTGTGCTGACGTGAGTTAACCCGCCCGCCGAGGCCGCCGCTCTTTTCGAAAACGACAACTTCCCTTCCAAGTTGCCTCAATCGATAAGCCGCCGCCAGCCCAGAAACTCCCGCGCCAACGATTGCGACTCTCATTTGTTCTTTAAGTATGCCAGAGCGGCTTCGGCGGCAAGCCGCCCGCTCTTGAGGGCGTCGTTGATGCTCGACGAAGTCGTCATCTCTCCAGCGAGGAAGACGCCAGGAAGGTGGGTTTCGATCGAAGGAACCCGATCCTCAAACCCCGGCTCTTGCAGAAGCTGAGCTTCTTTGATTCGGTAAGCCTTTTTGAACTCCAATGGCGGGAGGTTCATCCCCCACGTATTCATCTCGTTGATCGCCATCTGGGCGAGCTCTTCGTCGGACTCCGACCAGTCGCCGATGATGGTTGCGGAGCAGAGGTGCTTGCCTTTCGGCGTGCAGGCTGGGTTGACGTTAGAGAGAGGGACGAGTTGGTTAATAAGAGCGTCTTTCGCTGGATTGAGGATGATGTACTTCTCCTTCGTTACGGGCCGATTCGAGGCGAAGTAGAGGCAGATGGATTGCTTGTACTCGGTTTGCTGGGTTTGACCCAATAATTGAGCAACGGCACCGTGGCCTCCGGCGATAACTACAGACCTCCCTAGGTACTCAGTATCTGCTGAAATGGCATAGATGTCGTCGACTCGATTGAGTCGGGTGACGATTCGATTCACTTCGACTGTCGGGGAGGTATTTGGATCATCGAAAGCCCAGGCGTGATCGATCGCGTGTACGAGCCCGGAGATGCCTCCAGAAAAGGTCGCCGTCCTCCCAATCGAAAGAAAGTGCCAAGTTTTCAAAAACTGCCTCGAACTCCCCCCCAGAGTCCGATCGAGGGATATTCCGCCATAGAACGGAGCGAAAAACC
Organism: Armatimonadota bacterium; assembly: GCA_037138755.1. Classification (NCBI taxonomy): domain Bacteria; kingdom Bacillati; phylum Armatimonadota; species Armatimonadota bacterium. The sequence goes on from JBAXHT010000002.1 coordinate 457,983, forward strand.
TCTCAACAGTAGATTCAGAGAAACCAAAGCCAAGAAGGAATTCTCTTACTGTTCCCGATGTGGATTCAGACTCCCACTTTCGAGCCCGCAAGTTGAGGGAAAGAAGCCTCGGAAGGTCAATCGGGCTAATCGCCTTGCAGGTCAAAGAACGCAATAGATTCCACTTGCTCAGTGTGCCCATGCCGGCGATTGTCGCCCCTGAGGAATAGAATTGCCAATCGCCTTCGGGTACCGCCGACCAATTACCGAAATGTTTCAACTCTTCGTAGCCCGTAAAGCATACTTGGAAGCCTCGATCATACTGAAAGCCCTGTTCGTCACGGTCAGTTCGCAATTTTCCACCGATGTCGTCGGACGCTTCTAACAGGATCGTTTTCAAACCCGCAGTTGAGCTTTGAACTGCGGCACTGAGCCCCGCCAACCCACCGCCGACTATCGCAACATCGTAGATCACGTCTCTCATCTACGATTTCACATCACGACAATACTGCGGGGTGGAATCATCGTCAGCGGGTTGTGCGACTCTGGGCCAGAGAGGATTTTGCGCCAGTCGGCGAAGTTATCGGCAGTGATGAGGCGGTAGGCGTTCCTCATTCCGTTCTCCATGTTCTCCGGGCGGTCGATGGGACACTGTTTGTAGAGGTCGGTCGGCACCCATCCAAAGTTGGCAAGTATCGTCCGACTTCCGCGAATCATGAGGAAGAACGGCTCCCACTCGTGAATCTCGATCTCCCCCTCAGACCCTTTCAGCAGGTCCAACGCAAGGGCGAAACCGGACTGAGGAAGGCGAGACCCGTCTGCGAAGATTGCGTAGTCTGCATGACCCTTCGCGGCTCCTGTGATTGCCCCAAGCGCGTAGAGTGCGGCTTCAATCGTGTTTAGCCGAGGGTCGGTAGGGTCGTTGGAGAACTCGATTGGGCCGACCAAATTGGTCTTCGATCCAAATCCCCGGGCCGTCTGGATCTGGTCTTGGATCGTCCACCCACCTTCCAGGCAGGTCAGAGTGTCGGGAAGATGAATGTCGGGCCGAACTGACCATGCTGATCCCTCGATTTCATCGTAAGCGGGACGCGAGCCGTTGAGCTGCATGAATGCCCAAGTAGCTGTCGAAAGCCGCTTTCCGCCGCGCACCCGATTTAGTTTCTGCCACTCACCGGGCGGGGCCAGACATATCCCGTCGTTCGGCGATAGTTCAGCAGGATAGGATGCGACTTCAGTTTGCAAAAACACTGGCCCGCCAAGCGTCTTCGCCTGTTCGATACCGTTAGCCCCCGCTAGCCAGCAGCCAAGTCCCAGACTTCGTAGGCTTTCTGTCTCAGATTCTGAGAGGGTGCGATTCACAAAGGTGCCCAGGCTGGGAAGCTTCCCTTGGTGAGCTTGCAATTTGATCTCCAACTTGACGGTCGCAAGGTCAATCACAACCTTAACCCGCTGGTGAATCTTGTCGCCACTCTTGATGTCAAATGGCTTCTGCCACTCCTGTGGTCGGGAGTACGTTTTGTACGAAGCGTCTGAATAGTTGCGCTGATCTTCGGTTTCAAAGACTTCGCCAAAGAACTCGGTGCGGACGTGGATTCCGGGTGCAACATCAAGCGAAATCGCTTTGACATCCTTAAAAGGCTGGTCGGGTTTGATCGACTTGGGGAAGGCCGTTTGGTCGCATTCGCCGTGATTGTGCTCCACCTCGCACTTCATCCCTTGATGCGAGCGCGGATGAAGGACACAGATCCCGGTTCGGTTGGATTTGAAATCAGACTTCCCTTCCCCTTCGAACTCATATTCAATCTCGACTCGGTTCTCGGTGAGAACCGCTGAAACTGATCCTCGCCAGTCGAACTGGACATCACCCTCGGAGACTCGGGCAGTCCAGTTAGCCTTCCACGTTTTGTTGGACGATTGCTGTCCTGTCGAGGTCATTCGGTTGGTAGGTGTTCCCCAATCGGCTTTTCTCACGGCCCCATAGATGCCCCGGATCAGCTCAACCGAGCCGACTCGTACATAACGAAGGTAGCCGGAAGCAGGTTCAAAGTCAAATTCGACCTTGCCTAGTCGAACATGGATTGGGTTCATCCCTAAAGGTTATCTCGCTCGAAGCGCAAAATCTGTCAGAATCATAGGAAAGCCATGACCCAGATTCGCGAGAACATTTTTCGAGTCACCGTCGACGAACTCGGCAACCCGCCAGATCGTGGCTACTATGCAGTCGAAGGTCTCGGAGAAGTGCTGATCGACCAGGCTGATCTCCGGTACATCAAAGAGATGGAGACCTTGGGATTCGAACCCATTTTTCATGTCAGCCGCTCGAAAGCGTTGAATGGCGCTTTCGTCGTTGTCGGGCGTCAGCAAAAGGCCTAACGCGGAGCGCGGAAGGCGTGGCAGATCGCGATGGCTAAGGCATCGGCGACGTCATCCGGCTTTGGATCTTCTTTCAGAGCCAGCAACCTCCTGACCATAAACGTCACCTGCTTTTTGTCGGCACTGCCATTTCCGACAACGGCCTGCTTGATCTCGGGCGGCGAATACTCGGTCCAAGGAATGCTGGTCTCGGCGGTTGCAAGCAGGATTGTTCCGAGAGACTTGGCGACATCCATCGCCGTCGTGACGTTCTTGGTAAACAGAAGCCGCTCCGTGGCAATTGCATCCGGATGGTGCTTATCAATGAGTTCGACCACGCCGTCATGGACCATCCTCAACCGGTCCGGCAGGGCAATCTTGGGCGTCTTGATGAGGCCATAGTCCAAACACTCGAGCTTTGACCCGATACGGCGAACGACGCCGTACCCGACGCGTTCAAGTCCGGGGTCGATTCCTAAGATAAGCATGAGAGAGCTTGCCAAATTATGCATTGTGGAAGAGCGACTCCGTTTGCGCCCTCATACCCACGCTTGTTCCGCACACTCCAAGCGACTCGCCAAGGTAATCTCTCGTAGAACCCGATTGGGTTTGGAAGACGCAATATGACCGAAGTGATCATGCCTAAGATGGGCGACGGAATGGAAGAAGGGACCCTTGTTGAGTGGACCGTGAAGGACGGCGACAAGGTCAAGTCAGGGCAGGTCATTGGGAATATTCAGACCGACAAAGCGGTTATGGAGTTGGAAGCTCCGGGAAGCGGAATTTTTACTGGAGTACTCCTTACCGCAGGTCAGACGGTTCCAGTTGGCGTTCCAATTGCTGTGATTCTTAAGGACGGAGAATCCGTTCCGTCCGGATGGGGGTCAGGTGGCGGTTCGGCTCCGGCAGCGCCAGCGGTTGCAGAAGCTCCGGGAGCCTCGTCTTCCACTTCGGGAACGGACACCTCGAAGCCTGCGGCGACTACCTCTGAGCGTGTCAAGGCTTCGCCTCTGGCAAAGAAGATTGCCGCGGAACTCGGCGTCGATTTGTCTTCCGTTGCCGGAACCGGACCCTCGGGCCGAATCGTCCAGAAAGACGTCGTTGCCGCAGGAGCCGGCGGCGGTTCGCAATCAGCTGCGCCAGCAGCTCCAGTGACGAAGGTTGCACCTGCTTTCGCTCCAGTCGCAGCTTCAGCTGAAGATGTAAAAGTTTCACTCAACAAGATTCGACAAATCACCGCGAAACGAACCCAGGAGAGCAAGCAACAAGTTCCCCACTTCTATGTCACCGTGGAAGTTGATGTCGAGAAGATCATGCAGCTTCGCGAGATGTTCAAGGCAGAGGACAGCGGGAACGTTTCGATCAACGACTTCGTGGTGAAGGCATCGGCTCTGGCCCTGCAGGACATGCCGCAGGTCAACAGCGTATTCCAAGGCGATCACTTGCTCCAGCACGGGGGAGTTCATATTGGAATCGCAGTTGCGCTTGAGGATGGACTAACGGTCCCGGTAGTCAAGAATGCGAATCTCAAGCCAATTCGCCAGCTCTCGGCAGAAGTCAAAGATTTGGCGTTCAAAGCAAAAAGCAATAAGCTGTCGATGGACGAGCTAACCGGTTCGACGTTTAGCATTTCCAATATGGGAATGCTGGACGTAGACACGTTCCTCGCGATTGTGAATCAGCCAAATGCAGCAATCGTTGCGATTGCTTCGGTGCGGAAGAAGGTTGTGGTCAACGACGAGGACGAAGTCGAGATTCGCCAAAAAATGAACATCACTGGTTCGTTTGACCACCGAGTCGCCGACGGCGCAGTTGGCGCGAAGTTCATAAACTTGATCAAGGGCTATCTCGAGAATCCCACTCGGTTGCTGAGTTAGTTTTCGCCAGTTACAACAGCTCCACCGGTTCGACCGGACTCTCACCGACTCCCCAATTCTGGGGAGTTTTGCTTTGCCCGTCTGCCACAATAATAGGGTGGCTACAACCGTTGCCCTCCCGAAGCAAAACTTAATCATTACTCCCACACCGCTCCATCCGCTTCCGCGGCTTTCGGAGGAGTTAGGGATTGATCTTTGGATCAAGCGCGACGATCTGACCGGGTTCGCCTTCGGCGGAAATAAGGGCCGTAAGCTGGAATACCTGCTGGGCGAGGCAGTCGCCCGTGGGTACGACACGATTGTAACCTGTGGTTCAGCCCAATCGAACTTCATTCGCCAGCTTGCTACGGGCTGCGCGATGCTAGGAATTCGGTTCATCGCGGTGGTGATGCAGCTTCCTTACGAGTTCGAGCCAGCGGTCGGCGGGTTGCAGACTTCGGGCGGAAACCTCCTTTTGGATGAATTTGCAGGTGCCGAGATGCGGTTGATCCCCAACGACAAGTGGGACGTTCTCATGGCGGCATCGACGGCTCTTAAGGCCGAACAAGTGGCACGAGGTCACAACGTTTTTGAGATACCAATTGGCGGTTCCTCACCTCAGGGAGCATATGCTTTTTACGAAGCCGCTTCCGAGCTGACAGAGACTTTTGATGTCGTGATTTCTGCTTCGTCTTCGGGCTCAACCCAAACCGGGCTGACCTACGCATTTAACGGTTCTGCAACTCGGTACCACGGAATTGCTTGTGACCCAGAACCGGAAATGATTCTGGAGTTCGTCGCGCTAGCGCGGCAATTGGATGAAATGACTGGACTCGGTCGCGGACTGACTCTAGAGGACTTCACTTACGATTTACGGTTCGTGGGCCCTGGCTACGGAGTGCCGTCAGACGGATCGATGGACGCAATTCGAGTTGTTGCTCAGCGCGAGGGCATCTACCTCGACCCCATCTATACGGGTAAGGCATTTCACGGCCTGCTTGAGATGGCGCGTAGCGGAGAGTTGAGTGGCCAGAAGGTCTGTTTCTGGCACACGGGCGGTACTCCCGCATTGTTCGCGTTGGGATAGTTTTTACGGATTCACCGGTAAAAGCTGACGCCTTCCACGTCCTTGCCGTTCGAAAGCTTGCCTTTGAAGGTTTCGTCCATAACGACTTTGTAAGTGCTTGCTTCCAGGTAGCGGGCAGTGATTTCGATAGAGTTGTCTTCGAAGATGCGGAATCTGACGTAGTTGTGGACGTGTCCGTACCGAGGATGAGCGATGAGGTTAGTTTGCGAGAAACCGATGTAGGCTTTGTCGTTTCGCACAACGCCTTTAGCGAACTGCTCCCAGGCTCCGACCGTCAATCCGCCCGTTGCGTCGACGGACTCCTCTTCTTTGCCATCGCTAAAGAGCTTCATCTTCTTGTATTCCGCCACAACTCGCACTTGTTTTCCCGCTTTCAGGGATTTGAAGAGGTCGGCATAGTTGCTGATTCGCTGCTGAGCGGCGGCAAAGGCAGTGGTCGAGAGAAGCGTAACGATAACGATACTGCGGAGCATAGGCTTCACTATACTTCGGAGCGCGGGCAGGCTAGAGCGGGTCGTCGTCGAGTTTCCCTTCCAGGTCGGCTTCGAGCATTTCTTCCATGTCGTCCGCTACGTCATCATCAGCGGCGCGGCCAAGCTCTCGAACTAGTTCGCGCATTTCCGCCGTTGATTCGGGATCACCGAAGTGTTCAAGTCGGTCCGCGATTTCGTCAATGCGGTCGTCCTCGGTTCGGAATTTTCCGGGGCGACTGACAAGCTTTTCGCCCCTGGAACTGTTGCAATGCTCACACTCAACCGAAGCATCGGCAGTCATTCCGACAAGGGCGCGGTATTTACGCCCACACTCAAGGCAGCGGTACTCAAAGATCGGCATTAGTCGCTGATGGGAACGTGATGGGCGAGCCAGCGTTCGGCATCAATGGCGGCCATGCAGCCCGAACCGGCAGCGGTGATCGCCTGTCGATAGGTCGAATCGCTGATGTCTCCGGCGGCAAAAACGCCTTCGATGTTGGTTCGCGTCGTCCCTGGTTGGACGAGGAGATAGCCGGTTTCATCCATGTGGAGAACGCCTTTGAATAGGTCGCTGTTCGGCTTGTGGCCGATGGCAATGAACACGCCATCAAGATCAAGATTGGTGAGTTCGCCTGTGACCGTGTTCTTCAAGCGAACGGCATTGACCTTCGGGAACGGATCAGTTTGCCCAAGAATTTCGTCGAGAGCGGTGTTGTAGATCACCTCGACCTTTGGGTTAGCAAGAACCCGGTCTTGCATGATTTTGCTGGCACGGAATTCGTCTCGACGGTGGATCAGATACACCTTGGCGGCGTGCTTTGTGAGATAGTCAGCCTCCTCCATCGCGGTGTCCCCACCACCGACTACCGCGACGGTTTTGCCTCGGAAGAAGAAACCATCGCAAGTTGCGCAAGCACTGACTCCGTAGCCGCCGAAGGTGACCTCTGACTCAAGTCCAAGCCACTTGGCGGATGCGCCAGTGCTGATGATGATGCTCTTCGCTTGGTACTCCTTTTCGCCAACCCAAGCCCGGAAAGGACGTTGGGAGAAGTCGACTCGATCGACATGTTCATGAATCACTTCGGTCCCAAATCTCTCGGCTTGCTTCTTGAACAGCTCCATCATTTCAGGTCCCATGATGCCGTCTGGGAAGCCGGGATAGTTCTCCACATCGGTGGTAATGGTGAGTTGTCCGCCGGGCTGCGAACCCGCAAGGACAACCGGGTTCAGATCAGCGCGGGCCGCGTAGAGGGCGGCTGTGTAGCCAGCGGGACCAGAGCCGATGATGAGCACGTTGTGAACCATATTTGTTGCCATAAGGGTACCTGGCAGATGCTCGGCGGGGACTTGTTGTTCCACGAACAGTCTCGAAGGCGGTGACTCGGATGAGTAGATGCCTGGAGGGCAGCAAGGGGCGCATTAACGGAAATGGTACTTTTTACCAGTTATTATAAGTATATAGTATACTGTATAAATTGATTAGTAATATTTAAGTGTCATGAAATTAACACTTAAGCTACTATTGACAACTCTCGTCATCGGTTCCGTCGCCGCCGCAGGTCTGGCTGCAGGTCAGGTCACCTGGGAGAACGTGACTACTTTCGTCGGCTCCAACGCCACTTACGTTCATCCGAACGCTTTGGCGGACATCCAGGCCGAAAAGAATGCCGGTATGAAGACCTGGCAGGTCTTTACAGGCAGTTCAAACGGTGTGGTTTGCTGTCACGGGGTTGGCTGGCCATCAACTGGTGAAGTTATCAACTTCGAGACGGCTACGGAAGCCACGATCGCTGGCTCCATGATTGATGCATGTCCTACGGGAGTCGATCCAGGGCAACTCGCAGCAACCCGCTAACTTAGCGAGCGGCACCCGGTGCATTCAAATTTCTACCGGGTGCTTTCACCAAAGAGACTCAGTGCGAGCTGTTTCTGGGTCGCATGGTCAACGATCTGAGAGACGTAACCTAGTGCCGCACGACGGAGCGGCGGTAGGTCGTGCAACTCGGGAACCGAAGCTTCCCGGAGCTCGGGCACCCATTCTCGAATAAATGTCCCTTCGGCGTCAAACTTGACGCTCTGCAAGTAAGGATTAAAGATCCGGAAGTAAGGCTGGGCATCCACTCCGACCGAAGCCGCCCATTGCCAGCCGCCGTTGTTGCTCGCAAGCTCAAAGTCGAGAAGCTTGGAGGCGAAATAGGCTTCGCCTTTCTTGTAATCCACTAACAAGTCCTTCGTGAGAAAAGAGGCGACGATCATGCGGAGGCGGTTGTGCATCCAGCCGGTTTCTTTGAAGCAGCGCATAGCCGCATCTACAATCGGATATCCTGTTTGTCCTGCCTTCCAGAGTTCGAAGTGCTCGTCGGAACCCGGCCAAACCAAATCTCGATAGGCTGGGTTAAAAGTGGTTTGCACGACATGCGGATTGTTCGCCAGAACATCAGCGTAGAATTCTCGCCAGATGAGTTCATTCAGCCATTTCTCCGACCCTTTTGATTCCCTCGAAAGGGCTTGCCGGAACAGTTCGCGAATTGAAATCGTTCCGAATCGGAGATCAACAGATAGGTAGCTCGTCCCCTCATTTGCAGGAAAGTCTCGCTCGTCGCCGTAGGCATCCATCTTGGGAAGGAACTTCGCCAAACGGTCCTTTGCCGCGTCTTCTCCTGCCTTGAGCCAAGGGTTTTTCGGTTTGAAGCCGATGTCTTCAATAGTCCAAGGTCGTAGGACATCCGTAAGCTCCGATTTAGGAAGCAGTTTTGTGAGATCAGGCGTGTACTCGACAAGGTCTTTTTCTGGAACGAGTGCAGCTTTCCACGCCTTGCTGTAGGGGGTGTAGACCCTAAACGGCGTGCCGGACTGGCTCAGAACTTCGTTCTTCTGCCGTACGAGATGATCTTTGCAACTTCGAAACTCGGTGCCTTGATCAATGAGCCTTTGCCGAACCCTAAGATCGCGTTCGAGCGCATCAGGTTCAAGGTCGTGCGCAGTAAAAACAGCCTCCGCGCGCAGTTCTCGAGCGAGGTTAGGAACGATCTCAACGGGGTCTCCATACCGAACCACTAAGCTTGAGCCTTGTTGCTTGAGCCTGCTATCAAGTTCTATCAAGGATTGATGAATAAAGTTGACCCTTGAGTCGTCCCGCTCCAGCGGATCAAGTATCGCTGGATCGAAGACGAAAACGACCGCGACAGCAGCAGCGGCTTCCGAGGCGAGAGTCAGCGCTCGATGATCCGTAAGTCGCAGGTCGCGGCGAATCCAGCAGATGGCACGTTGCACTCTCGCGTTCTACGCGGGCCAACAGGGAAAGGTTAAACTCTGCCCGTGAAGTATCGATCTTATGGCCGGACAGGATGGGAAATCAGCGAGGTCTCGTTTGGAGCTTGGGCAATAGGGGGGACCTGGGGGCCGGTTCAGGATGAAGAGTCGATGGCCGCTCTTAACAAAGCTCTCGAATGCGGAGTGAACTTCATTGACACGGCCGACGTGTACGGAGATGGGCACAGCGAGCGATTGATCCGGAAGTTAAGATCGGAAACCACAACACCGTTTTACGTCGTTACAAAGGCGGGAAGGCGGTTAAACCCACACAACGCCGATGGCTACAACGCAACGAACCTAGAAGCATTTGTCGATCGATCCCGGGAAAACCTGGGAATGGACACGCTTGATCTAGTTCAACTTCACTGCCCGCCTACCGACGCCTACTACCGCCCGGAGGTTTTTGGAGCACTTGAGGAGCTGAAATCCAAAGGCAAAATCCAGAATTGGGGTGTCAGCGTTGAACGCGTCGAGGAGGGTATGAAGGCGATGGAATACCCCGGTTGCCAGTCGGTTCAAATTATCTTCAACGCTTTCCGTCAACGACCCTCAGAGCTATTCTTGGAGCAAGCCAAAGCCAAGAGAGTTGGCGTCCTCGCTCGACTGCCTCTCAGCAGTGGAATGCTGACCGGAAAGCTTACAGCGGCATCGACATTTGCGCCCGACGACCACCGAGCGTTCAACCGTGATGGAGCGGGTTTCGATAAGGGTGAAACCTTTTCCGGTGTCCCCTACGAAGTCGGGCTAGCGGCCGTCGAGGCAATGCGACCGCTAGTGCCGAAAGAGTTGACGATGGCGGAGTTTGCTTTGAAGTGGATACTGATGCACGACGGGGTAACTGCCGTGATTCCCGGTGGCAAGAGGGCCGAGCAGGTAGCTATGAACTGTTCTGCCTCCGATGTGTTGCCGCTGGGAGATGCCGTGATGACAGCGGTTAGGTCGGTCTATGACCGTCTGATCCGCAGTCATGTTCACGATCGCTGGTGAACTAGCTTTCAGGATCAATATCAAGCGTTGCGGTCTTTTCGGCCCCGGCCTTAGACTTGTAGACGAGAGATTCTATTTTGCGTAATCGCTTAATGGCAGCAAACCGATCCGAGCGAAGAAGTGACAGAATGTCTATCGCGGAAAGTCCACCACCGCTGATAACTTCCCGGAAGGGCTCCTCTTCGTCCTCGGACGAATCTTCGTGGGCGTAATAGGCAAGTGCGATGGATTCAATCTGAAAAATCTCGTTGACTCCAACGTATTCGCCAAGAATCAACTCGTTGTCGTCGTCCTTCTCTGCCGACCATTCGAGTTTGTTGTTCGCTAAGTCAAACCTAACAACGCGACCAGGAACAAGTGTAAGTCCAAATCTCGGACTCGGTCCGGTGCTGAACCAGACTGGCCAGTTCAAGGAGGTCAAGGCAAAGTTTGAGACATGCCGATCCGTGTTCCATTCGGCGGGGACTCGGTCAAACTTTCCTCCGTACCTGAGTACACCCAAGGGCATTGAACCCGAGATGTCGCACGTACCGTTCATCTCTACTTCGACAGCGTCATCTCTCGGCTTCAATGTGACTGATCCTGTGATGGATTCCAATGCCTCCTCGCCAATGCTGATTGAGTGATAGTTTCGATCAAAGTCGAGCTTGTGCGCGAGGAAGAAGTCTCTTCCAAAGACGTAGGTGCAAGAACTCAGAACATCGTGGGGCAGAGTATCAATCTTTTTGAACTTAATCGAGTTTCCGCCAAGGAGCACTTCAGTCGACGGAGCTTCCGGTGAGCAATACGAGGTTTCCGCTGTGAAATCGAATCCGAAGTAAAACTCGCCTTGCTCGGTGTCGGCATGTCCCATCGTGACCATAGTGTCGTTGGTCAAGTAAAGTGAGTCACCACAATCAAGCGGCTCGGTTGACAGGATGGCGGCAAGCAGGAGCGGTACCATTGGCACTAATCATACGCGACTGGTACGCTTTAGCGGTGCTTGACAAGCTCCAAGGGCATCTTTTTGCAGCAAATCTGATTCCAGCGGGTTCGCGGGTTCTGGTTGGTTACAGCGGCGGAGCCGACAGCACTTGCCTAGTTCACCTTTTGGCTCAACTTAAAGTTGATTTCGTGGCGGCCCACTTGCACCATGGTCAGCGCACAGATGCTGACAAAGAGATGGCCCTTTCCGAGGCGTTTTGCCAATCGCTCGATGTACCTTTCGTGAGTGGAAGAGCCGACGTTCCTCGGATGTCGCGGGATCTGAAGATTGGGTTAGAAGAAGCTGGCCGAATGGCTCGCTACAACTTTCTGAATCAGGCGGCGAAACGATTTGAGTGCGATCTTGTTGCGACCGCTCATACCGGAACAGATTCGGTTGAAACGATTTTATTCAACCTCGTACGCGGAACCGGGCCGAGCGGTCTCACTGGCATTGATTCTTCTCGAAATGGATTGATTCGACCATTGCTACCGTTTTCGCGTTCCGAAACTTTGGCGTATTGCCAAGAGAACGGCCTCTGGTTCCACAATGACCCTGCCAACGAGTCCATGGACTTTTCCCGGGCCCGGCTGAGGCACCGAGTTTCGCCGGAGCTGGCCCTTGTGAACCCTGGGTACGAGTCGGCGATCCTCCGATGCGCTTCGATCATTAGCGAAGAAAATCAGTTTTTGAATGGCGCAGCCGCCAACGCCCTGGAGCGAGCCGAGATACCACTGAACGGCCCTTTGGGATTCCTCACCCGAGATGCCGAGGTCGCGTTTGACCGGGAGTTGATCGGTTCGTTACCGCCCGTCCTGTTCAAGCGCGCTTGTAGGCTGGCCGTTTCTGCCCTTGGAGCTTCGATTGATTTCGAACAAACGGAGGCGATCACTTCGGGATTTGGATCAGGGGTCTCAGGCTCGGTCACCTCAGACGGAGGCACGGTCGTTGCAGAGTGGGATGAAAAGCTGCTCCACTTCCGTCAGCTTCAACCAACTGAGCCGTTTCGATTTATGCTCACCTGCCCTGGCGAAACCGAGAGCGAAGAGTTCGGGTGGAAAATCACAGCCCACCACTCGCCCAGGACAAAAAAGAGGAACGACCGGACGGCGTTGCGCGTCGAAGTCAGCATAGCTAAGACTCAAGGCGAACTTTATTTCCGCTCCACTCAACCTGGCGACTCGATGCAGCCTCTAGGATTTGAGGGAACGCGAAAGCTGAGCGACCTACTCTCGGAGGCCAAACTGACCAAAGCCGCACGGTCGCGATTACCGATTATCTGCGACTTTGTGGGTCCGATTTGGGCACCTGGGGTGTGTTTATCGCACAGAATAGATAAGGAACCCGAGTGTGAGCGGGTGTTGGCGCTTGAATTTGAGCCGATGATAGGTTCTACTCAAAGCGGCAACGATTGATGCCGCAAGCGCGTATTTGAGCTTACATCTGTTGGAGAAACATTGAGAAATAACCGAAATGCCCTGTTCGCCGTGGTGTCACTGATCGTAGTGTCGCTGCTCGTGATGATGGTGGCAAATCCAAACAACCTTCGCCTTGCAGGCAAGACTGAAACTTGGGACAATTCAAAGTTTATCGATCGACTAGAGAAAGGCGAAATCGCCGAGATCACGTGGAGAGGACGCGAAGTCTCTGGCAAAGATTCCAAAGGCGAAAATTTTGAGTTCAATTGGGCCGAACAAAACTCAGAGGCTGGCAAGTCGCTACTAGGTCGAATTGACAAGGCCAACGATAAGTTGACCGGTGAGGGAAAAACGGCTATTCAACTCAAGTTTGAGGAGAATACGGCCGGAAACGCACTGATCGGACTCCTCTCCTTCTTGGCTCCGATGGTTCTCGTTGGGCTGATGTTCTACTTCCTGGTGTTCCGCGCTGCTCAACAGAACGGCAACCAGGCGATGAACTTCGGCAAGAGCAAGGCTCGCCGGGTCGGAGAGAGTGGACCAAAGGTCACATTCGATGACGTTGCAGGAATCGATGAAGCAAAGCAAGAGCTCTTTGAAGTCGTCGACTTCCTCAAGAACACCAAAAAATATGCCGCTCTAGGGGCAAAGATCCCCAAGGGAATCCTGCTGACGGGCCCTCCAGGTGTTGGTAAGACTCACTTGGCCCGAGCCATCGCTGGCGAAGCGGGAGTTCCGTTCTTCCACATTTCCGGTTCTGACTTCGTGGAAATGTTCGTCGGTGTCGGTGCGGCACGAGTCCGAGACCTGTTCGAGACCGCCAAGGCTCACCGACCTTCTCTTATCTTTGTTGACGAAATCGACGCAGTCGGTCGTCAGCGAGGCGCCGGCATGGGGGGCGGCCACGACGAGCGCGAGCAAACCCTTAACCAGCTCCTGGTTGAGATGGACGGCTTTGACCCCAACTCAGGTGTCATCATGATTGCTGCAACGAACCGACCCGATGTCTTGGATCCGGCACTTCTTCGGCCAGGTCGCTTTGACCGTCAAATCGTTGTCGATGCTCCGGACCAATCCGGTCGCAAAGCGATTCTGAACATTCACTCCAAAGGCAAGCCGTTGGATAGCGATGTCGATATTGAGACCCTTTCCCGGCGAACGCCCGGTTTCACCGGTGCGGACTTGGCAAACACTTTGAACGAGGGAGCCCTTCTCGCCGCACGGCACAATCGAACGAAGATTGGTATGCGCGACCTTGAAGAAGCGCTTGATCGTGTCATCGCCGGTCCTCAGCGCAAGAGCCGGATCATGGACGAGGAAGAGCGAAAGGTTATCGCTTTCCACGAAGCTGGTCACGCCGTCATCGGTGAGGTACTGGAGCACTCGGACAACGTTCACAAGGTCACGATCTTGCCACGAGGCATGTCGCTTGGCTCGACCTGGCACTTGCCTGACCAAGACAAGTACCTCGTTTCAAAAGAAGAGCTTCTTGACGACATCACTTCGCTACTCGGTGGTCGCGTGGCAGAGGAACTGGCGTTTGGACGAGTTTGGACGGGAGCTTCAAACGACCTTCAGCGAGTCACTGCCATCGCTAGAGCCATGGTGACAAAGTACGGCATGAGCGAAAAGCTTGGAACTTTGGCGATCGGGACCTCGAAGGAGAATCCGTTCCTTGGTAGGGACTACTACGAAGAGCGCAACTACTCGGAGGATATCGCCAAAGCGGTTGACGAGGAAGTCCACGCCATTGTTGATCGATGCCGAGCACGAGCGATTGAGATTTTGACGTCTCACAGGGAGCAGCTCGACGCAGTCGTCGCCGCTCTTCTGGAGCGCGAGACGCTGGACCGAGAAGAGTTCCTAGCCGTAATGGCGGGCAACGAGCTTCCCGCACTCAAGCATGTGGAAGAGCCTCCTGTCGCGACGGAACTCAAGGAAGCCGAAAAGCCGTCGACCCCAGCAAAAACGCCCCCAAGGTTAGAACCAGGGACGATTTAAGCGAAGAATGCGGGACTGAATGCTTTACAGTCCCGCGATGATTTCTGTATAATCGGCGGACACATCATTTTCCATGAACATTGAGGATCTTTACCAAAAGGGTTTCGAGCAACGGTGCGAGGGGAACTACGGAGACGCGAAGGCGACTCTTAGTCGCGTTTTAGCGGCGGATCCGAATCATGTGAATGCTCGTCACCAGCTTGCCCTGATCCAGGGTTTCGAGGGGGATTTCGACGGTTCGCTTGCCGCACTTGAGGCACTCGCTAAGCAGGCCCCCCAGAATCTTGATGTCCGCTACGACTTCGCAATGACCATGATGATGCTCGGCGACTACGAAGGCGCTTGTAGCCACCTTAAGTTCATTCTGAGCGTGAATCCTAACCACGACAAGGCAAAGCAGCAAGCGATTTATTGCTAACTTAGTTTGCAGTTAGCGGTTGGCAGTTAGCAGATTTGGCACGGGTCTGCGCCAAACTTATGGAATGACCAGCGGCAAGTCGGTTCGGCTCCCTGTTATCCTGCTGTTCCTCGCGGCCCTGATTCCTTTTTTGCCTGCCATTCTCGGCGGGAAGCAACTTGGACCGACCGAGCATGTTCAGGCAATGGTGGGCGGGCCAGCGCCATCTTATGGCTGGGACGTTCTCCAGGCGGACGGCGTGCTTCAGTTTTGGCCTTGGAGAGACATTGTCTTTGATTCCTGGCGGCAGGGACAGATGCCGTTGGTCAATCCCTACCAACTCGCCGGTCAGCCCCTTGCCGCAAACTCGCAGAGCGGAGCCTTTTACCCTCTCCACATTCTGTTTGCCTTCTTGCCGGGATCGGTGCCTTTCAAGATGCTCGTGCTGGGAGTGATCCATGCGTTTCTGGCGGGGCTTGGACTGTTTGTTTGGTTAAGGCGGCTTCGAGTATCGGAGACCGGCGCCGTGGTGGCCGGAATTGGGTTTGCCATGTCGCAGTTCATGATCGCCTGGGCGCCTCTGGCTAGCGTTCCCACAACCGTGGCATGGATTCCTTGGGCTTTGGCCGGGCTTGTTGCGGCTTCTTTGCCCCGGCGGGTCGCAGAGGTCGGACTGGCCGTCGGAATGATGCTCCTTGCGGGACACTTGCAGTTTGCGGCTTATGGCTTGATGGCCGTGGCTTTGGCAGGTTTGCTTGGAGCACTTTCGGATCGTCGGGCTCTGGTCGGGCTTCTAGGGGTTGTCTTTGGAGCCGTCATTGCCTGGCCGCAAGTCTCGCTCGTTCTGGAAAATTCAGCGAATTCACACCGCAAGAATGTGCCTTCGGAAGAGGGGTATTCGGCCTACGTTGCGGGTGCTTTGAAGCCCTTTGAAGCATTATCGATCGTCCACCCAAGACTGCTTGGAGATCCTTCGGCGGACAACTCGGTGTTGGGAGATTCCGGATTGCCAAATGCCTACTGGCCGATGTACGCCAAGACAGGTTCGAATCCCGCTGAGTGTGCGCTCTGGGTTTCGCCGGTGGTTCTGGTGCTGGCTTTGGTGGGTGTGTTTGCTCGCAAACAAGTCTCAAGCGATGACAGCAGCCCCACCGGTTCGTCAGGAGACTCACCGACTCCCCAACGAGTGGGGAGTTTTGGGTTCCCAGCAGTTCCGTTTTCGTTGGCTATTCTCGGGCTCCTGCTCGCCTTCGGCACGCCAGTGAACCGCCTCCTGTTCTTCTACTTCCCGGGGTGGAGTGCGACAGGATCGCCGGGTCGGTCGCTGGTTCTCATTGTTTTGGGGGTCTGCGCGCTTGCGGGTTTTGGGTTTGATCGGTTGCCGGAGAAGGCGGTCAAGAAGTGGTTCGGACTGGCGGCAGTGCCGATGTTGCTGTTGGCAATTGGCTATAACGGAATCAACATTGCGGGCTCGACCATGGAGGTGGAGAACATGCTCAAGATCATCACAGGATGCACGTTCCGTCAGCTTCCACTAGTTGGATTGACAGCCGTGCTGGGTTCTTTGATGGTGGCTTTAGTGGTTCGTCAGCGGTCTTTGGTGGCGGTAGGGATTGCGGTGGTGTTTACTGCCGCATGGCAGTTCCCGCTGAGCGGCAAGCCAGTGGAGTTGCCGAAGCTGGATGTTCCGGCACAGGAGCGGGTGGCGTTTGAGTCGAAGGCTTGGAACATCGCGAAGACACCACAGGCGTTTTGGCCGCCAAATTTGGCAACGGTGGCGCGGGTGCATGATCTGTTTGGATATGACTCGATCCTTGACGGGCGATTCGTGAATCGGTTGAAAATGGCAAGTGGCTCCGAACCGGCTCCTCCCGAAAACGGAAACATGATGTTATGTCGAAGTTCAATCTTTTCTTCTCCTGCCCTCGGAGATTTGGCGACAAAGCGAATGCCTGAGCGAGGGGAGCGAATCAGTGATGACTTTCCGTCGATGAGTCCGAGTCCAACTGACCAAAGAGAAGCAGGTTTAATCGAGCTAAATCCAAGGATCGAATCCCTTGAAAATAGGGCTATCATAGAAAGCCCAGCCAAGCTCATAAGAGATGCGCCGCAACCAGGGAGAGATGTGCTGAAGTGGTTTGTCAAGTATCGAATCGAACACCCTTCCATGATCACTGAAGACGGTTTCGACCACCAAGTCTTGGAGATGCCCCGATCCGGAAGGTACGTCTTCGTCCGCGACCGATTCATCGAAGGAATGACTTCTGACACCCCAGGTTGCGAAGTTTCGGACAAAGACGGCTTTCGTTTTGTACAATGTAAGGAAGGAACGACGCGGGTGGTGCTTCGCTACCCTGGTCCGAAGGCGATTTACCTTGGGCTAGCGGCTTTGGCGACGTTGGCGAGCCTCGCGGTCGTGTTCCGAAAGACGAAATGAGTCAGACAATTTTTGAGCAGCAGAAGGACGAGACTGGTTATGCCGGTCGCTACATGGCGGTGATCCATAATAACGATCACACGCCTTACGATCTTGTGCTTCTGACCGTCATGGCCGCCACCGAATGCGGCGTAGAGGAAGCGGAGATCGAGACCTGGGAGGCGCATCACTATGGCAAAGCCCCGATTCACTTTGACACTCAAGCGGAGTGCGAGCGGATCGCACAAGTCGTCGGAGCTATTGGAGTGAAAACCACCGTCTGTCCGGAGTGGAACGACTAAGCAGAATGACTGAGACGATCACAAGGCCCGACCTCGAAGGCGGAACAAACACCCAGACCGAGAGCTGGATTGTCGTCGTTTACAACAACGAGCAGAACACCTATGACGAAGTCATGATGATCCTCATGGTCGCCACTCATTGCGACGAGGAGGAAGCCTACATCGAGACCTGGGAAGTGGACCACCTCGGAAAGTCCGTCGTCCATAACGCCGGAAGAGAAGAATGCGACGATGTGGCAAACATCATTCGACAAATAGGCATAAAAGTCGAAGTCATCGCTGAGTAATCTGGTCTAACTCCGCGTAAAGCATTACACATTGTATGAAAACCTTCCGCCTTCTACCGTTGGTCGCCTTGCTGATCGCAAGCAACGGATTTGCCCAAACCATCGACAAAAACCCAGAGGCACGTGCGGAGGTCCTGGAATCGCTCACAACAAAGATTGAGCAAACTGCCTTCATTCCGGGAATCGACTTCAAGAAGTTCAGGGAGTTCCTCGCTGCTGAGAAGCCGCGAATCGACGAAGCGAAAAACGACGAGGAGTTTCGAAACTCGGTCAATGTGGCCCTTCGAAAATTTGGCTTCAGTCACATCCTTCTCGCCACGCCCAAGGACATGGATCAGCGAACCACCGGGAAAACAACCGGAATCGGGATCACCAGCATCTTCTCTGACGGTGGTCGACTCGTCACGCGAGTAGTCGAGGATAGCCCCGCGTCAAAGGCTGGCCTTGAAGTTGGTGACCTCATCATCGAGATTGACGGGAAGAAGATCGACGAGAAGACAGTGATGGTGGGCGAAGCAGGCACCATCGTCAAGCTCCGAGTTAAGAAGGCGGATGGCAAAACATATGACTTCACCATCACACGACGACTAGTTTCTACCGTCGTCAAAGACACGATTAAGGAGATCGCTCCAAAGACGATGCTCCTGACCATCCACACGTTCGACCGAGCCTACGACCGGTCGGCAGTGGATGCTCTGATGAAGCAGGCAATCGGTTCGGACAATCTGGTCGTGGATTTGCGCCTGAATGGTGGAGGCGCGGTCCTAAACCTTTTCCACTTGGCTGGCTACTTCTTAGACTCGGACGTCAGGATGGGAACGATGCTCAACCGCGCTTCGCTCACCAAGTTCCGCTTAGAGCAAAAGCGCGAGCCGGCCGACCTGAAGGAGCTTGCGCCTTACTCGACGATTCAACTCAGCGCGGACGAGCAGTCGATCGGTTTCCGTGGGAATGTGGTGATCCTCATCAACGGCGGAACCGGAAGCGCCAGCGAGATTTTCACGGCCTCGATGCGCGAACAGTACGGCAAGATCGTGAACGAGAACGGTAATGAAGAGTACGACCCAAAGATCGGACAACTCAACGTCGTCGGCCAGAAATCTGCAGGTGCGGTGCTATTCTCCACCTATAATCCCATTGCCCAGGGCTTTTATGTTCAGCTTCCGATTGCAGATTATCTGACCAGCGCAGGTGTCCGACTCGAGGCAAATCCTCTATCACCAGACGTTATGGTCGAAGCACCGCCCTTCATCTTGCCTGGAAAGCCAGACAAGGCCCTGGAAGCTGCCCTCGCAATATTTGAGAGGATCAAGATTAGAAAACAAAGAGGCGGTTAGCGGTAGATCAGCTTTAGGCGCGAAGCCGTGATCCAGTTTCCGCGCCGATCCCGAGTCTCGTTAGAGACCATGACGATACGGTTTGAAGCCGCATCGGCATACAACCGTATCCGATTCCCGCTCCGTTCCAAATTAATGATCTTTGACATCTTGCCGTCCACGCTGATCGAAGGACCGTCAGAAATCTTGTCAGCGCGATTGAAGATATCTAGAAATGGGATTTGACCATTCATCAGGTACCGCGAGATCGGTGAGACATAAACGCCAATTGCTTTCAGGTTATCCAGAGCCATGCTGGCGGAAACGGGCTTGGTCGATCCACTCACCGTGAGCTTTCCACCGCTGAAACTCCACGGCTTGGCTCCGCCTTTTTCAGAGATCATCCCCGGACCAAACTGGGTCTCGAACTTTCCGCTATCGCTGACTTGCTTCACTGAGCCTGCCCCGAGACGAGACATAGATCGCCAGACAGCGAACACCGAGATCATGATCTTTGGGCTGGTGGTGATCGGAACCTGGGGACGAGCTTGTAGTGCCGGCTTGACTTTAGCTGTAGATGGGATCCTGGGCACTTGAGAGTCTGAGACGTGCTCGAAGATGTTGTCGAGGATCGGCTTCTTGTTCTGGGTCACCGTGAGCCTGGTGATCCGATTTTGAGAATCGAACTGAATCATGGTCACACCTTTATTGCGATCCGTAGCCTTCAAAGTGCGCCCGGCGAGTTTCCAACCTGGGATCTTTGAGACGGTGGTCAGAAAATCTTTCTTGATTCCGTCATCGATAAGGAACGCCATTGCTCCACGATGGACGACTGCGGACGCAACCAAATCCTTTTCAGGATGCGCGGCGGTCCGAGCTTCTGCCGTCGCAACTTGGCCGAAGATATCGTCATAGAATCGCATCTTCGTTGCGCTGGCCTCGACAATTGTCTGATTCGGCAACCAGGCTCTCCCTCCTTTGGGTGAGAAAGTGACCTTGATTGGTAGTGCGTTGCTATTTCCTTCCCGCACAAAGACCGAACCGCTGGTCATGGCGAGGTGCTTTGACACAACTTGTTTCAAGACGCTGTTTGCGTCGGCATGTGTTACAAAAAGGAATACTGGAAGCATTGCTAGGGTTTACCGAGTCCAGCCGGTGTTCGGTTCTTTCCCAGGAAACCGGCGATGGCGAAAAGTGTCACGATGTACGGAAGGCTCTTCCAAGCTTCCGAGGGGATGTATTGCCCATTGTACTGAATCTGAAGCGCGCTGGCGGCTCCGAAAAGCAAGCAAGCCAATGCGGCATTGACCGGTCTCCACCCACCCAAAATGAGCGCGGCAAGGGCAATGTAGCCTCGTCCAGATGTCATTCCGTCGGTGAATTGAGGCGTTTCGGCGACGAGCAGGGAACCGGCCAGGGCGCAAAGCACTCCGGTTCCGACCAGAGCCGAAAAGCGTATGTTTTGGGGGTTGATGCCGAGCAGACGCGCCTTGTCGGGATCGCTTCCGGCGCTGCGATGCTGGAGGCCAAACTTTGTCTTGTGGCTCAGCCAGTAGAGCGCGATCGGAGCGATGATTCCTAGCGCGTAGAGAAGCATCTTGGGCGGAACGGCGGAGTCCTGAAGCCCGTCGGCGGCGAACCTGAACTTGAAGAAGCTCGTCGCCCCGGTGGCAAGTAGGTTGATTGCCATTCCGCTGATGATGTGGTCCATCCGGTAAACCTGCGTTAGTAGCCAGTGGATCAGCGAAACCAGGCTCGTTGCGATGATGGTGAGAGCCAGGCCCGGAATCGGGCCAAACTTCGAGGAAAAGGCCACGGAGAAGAAGCAGGCGAGAAGAGTCTTTCCTTCCAGGCCAATGTTGATCACTCCACCACGTTCGCTGAAGAAACCTGCCAGGGCGATGAGCACGAGCGGGATCGACATTGTGATGCACTGCTTCACAAGATCAATCATTTCGACCTCCTCGCTGGCGATACTTAACCGCCGCGAAAATGATAATGACAATGGCGAGCACCATCGTCGTAATACCCTTATCGATGCCCAGCCCCATCAGGCTCGTTCCGCCCTTGTTGAGGGCACCGAAGAGGAAGCTGCTTGCGAAGAGACCGTAGGCATTCCCGCCCGCCAGGAGAGCGACACCGAGCGCGTCGAAACCATAGCCTACGCTTGAACCGTCATAGAATCGGTGCTCGAACTGAGCGATTTGAAGGGCACCGGCAATCCCGGCGATCGCTCCGCTGAGGAACATCGCCTTGACGGTAACCTGCTTAGTCTTAACCCCCGCGAACTCAGCGGCGGTAGGGTTTGCTCCGGCAGCCCTCAGTTCATAGCCGCTCGTCGTTTTTGAGAGCCAATACCCAACTCCAATCGTTAGCAATACGCCTACGACCACCGCTTGAGGAAGCTCGAACTGACCGATCTTGAAAAGCGGAGTGAGCTGAGAGTTGACAGGAAGAGTTGCACTGGTTGCGCTCACCGCTTTTTCGCCCTTAAACGGGCCGCTCACTAACCACTTCGTGAGGTTGATCGCTATGTTGTTAAGCATAATCGTCGTAATGACCTCGTGCCCGTTGCGGAACGCCTTGATGTAACCCGCCGGAAGTGCCCAGAGTCCACCGCTAATCGCTCCAACCAAGACTCCGGCGACGACCCCTAGTGGTCCGCCGATGGCGAGCATCGTCGCTGCAGAGAAACAAGCGCCAATCACGAACTGACCTTCGGCACCGATATTAAACAGACCCGCCTTGAGCGCGAGAAAAACGGAAACCCCGAGAATGAGGAGCGGGGTCATCTCTCGGACCGTTCCGCTCAGAGCACTTGCCGAGCCGACAGAGCCCGTGACGAGCTGGCTTATTGCCGTCACGGGATTCGCTCCGGCAGCCCATAGCGAGGCTAAAAACAGGACAATTCCACCGGCGATCAGAGCGAGGATCTTCATGCCGCTCCCACCATCAGCCGCCCAATGGCGGCTCGATCACGAGCTTCAGCCGGCTGAGGCTCAAACATCTCGCCGTGATTCATCACGAGGATTCGATCACAAAAATCGAGGAGCTCGTCCAGATCAAAACTGACAATGATTGCTGTCGCGCCTTCGTCGCAGCGGCGACGGATCTCCTGATAAACCTTCGTCGTACTGTTCAGATCGAGGCCGCGAGCCGGCTGGAAAGCAAGGATGAGGTTCGGAGACAGTTGCAACGCCCTACCAGCAACGAATCGCTGCTGGTTGCCGCCGCTGAGGCTGCTCATCGGCTGACTCAAGCCACCATGCTTGGTGCTAAACTTTTCCGCCATGGTCGCGGCAAGCTCTTGTTGACCGCTGGCGATTTTCGCAAACTCTGGGAGCCGCTGGAGCCCGAGCGAAGAGTTTTCGTAAAGACTCCAGTCTTCGATAACGCCTTCGTGGTGGCGGTCTTCAGGAATTACCCGCAGGCCCGCAGAAATTCTCTCTGCGATGCTCGAGGAGGTCCAATCCTTTCCATCGTGCTCAACTGAACCAGCAATCGGCTTGGAGTGACCGATGATCGCATGAAACAGCTCTCGTTGACCATTCCCATCGACTCCGGCGATTCCAACGAGTTGCCCCTTTTTGAGTGCAAACGAAACGCTCTTGACCGCGATTTGCCCCTTGTCGCCCTTGACCTGCAGGTTGTTGATTTCGAGGCTGTTCGTGGTCCGGGCGTTGGAAACCGGAGTTGGCCGTTCGATGACGCTTCCACCGACGATCTCCTCCGCAAGCTGGGTCGCAGTAACCTCGCTGACTTCGTGGTCGGCAATGTGGAGTCCGCCCCTCACGACGGTGACCCGCCTGCAATGCTCGAAGACCTCCGGAAGGCGGTGGGTAACGACAATAATTGTCGTCCCCTGCTCTGCAAGCTGCTTCAAGCTGGCGTAGAGCGCATCGCTGTCTTGCGGCGACAGCATTGCGGTTGGCTCATCCAGGATCATGATCTGGGAGTTGCGCCACAAAAGCTTGAGAATTTCGAGCTTCTGCCCACCAGCCGGGCTCAACGTCGAGCTTTCGGCAGTCCAGTCAAACTCAAATCCCATTTGTTGAGCAAGGTGCTGCGCACGCTCTTCATTCCAAGCCGAATTCAGGACCGAACCATCTTCTGCTCCAAGAATCAAGTTTTCGAGGTTGGTGAGCTCTCCGATGATGCCGTAGTGCTGGCTCACCATTCCAACCCCTTGGGCAATTGCCTCTCGGCTGGTCCGGAGCGTGACCGGGGCACCATTGATTGAGATCGAACCTGAATCCGGAGACATCGCCCCGTATAGAGCCTTCATTAGGGTCGTTTTTCCTGCGCCGTTTTCTCCGACGAGGGCGTGAATCGTTCCTTTTTCGACTCGCAGGGAAACCGAATCCAGAGCCTGTACGTCGCCGTACCGCTTGCTGATCTGGCTCATCTCAACAGCGAGGTTCATAGGCGATCAAGGTATACGTCGTAAAGTGCGGCGGTAGTGTCTTCTTCCCGTCCGACTTCGGAGAGCCGCTTTAGGAGTTGATTGACCAAAGCGGTCATCGGAACTTCAACGCCGAGCTCAGCAGCAGCCGACTCACAGTATCCAAAATCTTTCGTCTGGTTTTTGACACTGAATCCCGGAGTCCAGTCAGCCGTCAACAGCTTTGGTCCGTAGTTCTGAAACGCCCAGCTACCCCCGGCTCCACCGCCAATCATAGCATGAGCTTGCTCGACATCAAGTCCAGCTTTGGAGGCAAAAGCAAGGCTCTCACAGAGTCCCACAAGCGCACCGCCTACGGCAACTTGGTTGGCAAGTTTCATCATCTGACCAGCCCCAACCTCGCCGACTCGCTCGGCTCGTTTGGAGTAGGGTTTCATGACATCGATTGCTTCCGAAACATCTTCATTGGAACCGCCGCAGAAGATGGTGAGCGTTCCGTTTTGGGCACCCATCGAGCCACCAGTGACGGGCGCATCTACGAATCGAAGTCCTTTCTCGGCAAGCCGCAACGCGAGTGAGCGCGCCATAGCTGGTTCAATAGTGCTCTGATCGATGAAGAGCGTGCCTTCGGTTGCGCAGTCAGCCATCGCGACGACGACTTGCTCGACATCTTCGCTTCGGCCAACGCAAGAGATGATCACATCCGACGACTCGGCGAGCGAGGCAAGATTTGGTGCGAGTTTGGCTCCTTTCTCGACGAGCCAGTCAGCTTTGCCCTGAGTGCGGTTCCAAACGGTGACCGAGTGTCCGGCGGACACAAGATGCCCTGCCATCGGCGCGCCCATGACCCCTAACCCTACAAAGCCAATCCGCGCCATTACTAGGTGTTAAGGTACCGCATCCGGCCGCTCCGTTGGAAGTCAGGCTGGAAGTCAGGCCGACTCGGCGTCGGAGACAACTTGGCCAATTGGGAGTTGGATCGTAAACGTTGAACCTTGGTTCAACGAAGAGTCGACGCTGATGCGTCCTCCGTGGGCTTCCACGATATGCTTGACGATGCTGAGCCCAAGTCCGGTGCCGCCAAGATGGCGGCTGCGGCCCTTGTCGACGCGATAGAATCGCTCGAACAGGCGTGGAAGATGCTCGGTCGCAATTCCCATTCCGGTGTCGGTGAAGTCAACTCGGATTCCAGCCGGTTCCTCCTGGAACTTCACCATGACTCCACCATCAACGGTGTATTTAATCGCATTCTCCAGCAGGTTTACAATCACCTGGGTGATCTGAGAGCTGTTTGCCTCGATGAAGAATGAATCTGGTGCCTCACGGGTGAGCGAGAGCCCTTTCTCTTTGGCTCTAGGCTCGAGTAGGTTATGAGCATAGCGGATGATTTCGCCGATGTCGCAGGGCCCCTTGCGAACGAGGCTGGACTCGGCGGTGCTGAGGACCAGCAGATCGTGGGTGATGCTCGTAAGGCGATCTACTTCGTTTATGATTCGGGTCAAGTACTTCTCGCGAATCTCCGGGTCGTCATCGTCGAGCATCGTCTCGCTGAACGAGCGGATAATGGTCATCGGCGTGCGAAGCTCGTGCGAAACGTTCGCAACGAAGTCCCGTCGGACTCGTTCCAGCCGCCGAATATCTGTGATGTCGACTAGTGCCAGGTAGATCCGACCCAAGCCCGATGGAGCTCGCCAGGCGCTGGCTCGGCATATTCGCTCTTGCGGAAAGCTGAACGAGAGTTCGGCTTCGACCCGGCCCTGATCTTCATCTGCCTGCAGGACAAGCTGTTCCAGCTCGACTGAGAGTGTCACGGCCAGGATCGAACGGCCCTGAGGGTTTTCAAACCCGAAGAGTTGCTGAGCGAAGGAGTTCGCGTAGCTGATGTGTGCTCGGTCGTCGCAGACGAAGATTCCGGCGTCAAGGCCGTCGGCAAAGGCATCAACAGCGGCCTTCTGTTCGAGCGCGGCGGTGGTAGATCGTTCAAACGACTCGGCCTGAGTAACCATGTCGTGTTGGAGCAGTCGCTCTTGATCGTCGCAGAGGAATGCGAATGCCGAGACGGCCACGGCCACCAAACCGGTAACCACGATGTTGTGCGTCAGAAAAACCGTGGCGGCCGCCAGCACAACAGCCAGACATATCCCAATCAGCAGGGTGCGCCGGGCAGCAAATTGACCCACACTCTTACAGACGGCTCACTCAGGTTCTTCGGAGCGTTATAATTGAGGGAGGAAGGTCAGGGAAGACATGAAACGAATCGAGGCATATATTCAGGTTGGAAAGCTGGACGCGGTCAAGCAAGCTCTCGACGATGCGGGCATCCAGGGGATGACTTGCGAGCAGGTGCGAGGCTATGGACACCAGATGGGGCGAACAGAGCAGTTTCAAGGTGTTCGGCCCGCAGTGAACCTATTGCCCAAGATGAGGGTGATGGTGGTTGTCAAAGATTCTGATCTGGAACGCGGAATTGAAGCGATCATGTCAGCCGCTCAGTCAGGCGAGATTGGTGACGGCAAGATTTTTGTGACTCAAGTGGTTGAGGCCATTCGTATTCGGACCGGTGAGCGCGGGGACGCCGCGCTTTCTTGATATGAGCGAACGGAAGGGGTACCCGAGCCGAACCGCGATCCCTCCGCATATCCTGGATCGGCTGAATAAGGGTCGCGAAGAGACGAAGACACTTTCGGAGTGTCTTGCAATGAATCAATCGACCTTAATTAGGGCGTTGATCCCGTCGTTGATGTCGTCGGGTTTGCAGCACGATTTGCGGGATGCGGATGGCATCGTGGCTCGAATGCGGCTCATCGGCGAGGTTCTTGCTCACCGCCCCGAGGAGCTTGCTGTTGCAGCGACCTCGGAGGTGGACACCCCTCGTGGCTGGGCATGTTTCGCAGTCGGAGCGATGCCTTCGCAGTCGCTTTCGGAACGTCTCGACATGATTCGTCCGTTCGCGGCTGACAAGCACTTCGGCGTGCGCGAGTGGGCCTGGCTTGCGGTTCGCCCGCACATCCACGAATCTCTCAGCGAGGCGTTGGTTCTGTTGCAAGAATGGACACAGGACGCGGATGAGAACATTCGACGCTTTGCATCAGAATCGACCCGGCCACGGGGCGTTTGGTCGAAACACATCATGGAGCTTCGAGAGAATCCCGCGCCGGGTCTGGTGATCTTGGACAAGCTCAAGAGCGACCCCTCGAAGTATGTCCAGGACTCGGTCGGTAACTGGCTCAACGATGTTGCGAAAGATCGTCCCTACTTCGTTCGCGAGACTCTTGATCGTTGGCTAGCCGAATCCGATACCGACGCTACTCACGCCATCGTCAAGAAGGCGAGCAAGTATGTCTAAGTGGGCGAACTTTCACATCTGGCGCGGGCGGTTGCCTCACTGGCGCGCAGATAACGTCACCTATTTTGTCACGTTTCGACACCGCAGGCCCCTGACTCTTTGGGAGTGTGATCGCGTGCTTTATCACCTTCGGCGCCCCGATGGGCGCAAGTGGGACCTAGTTATTGCCTGCGTTTTGCCAGAGCACACGGACTTGATCTTTCGCGTAGGCGAGAAGGCGGAGGGCGTTCCTTGGGAACTGAGCGATATCGTCGAGAAAGCCAAGCTCAAGGCGGGCAAGGACATCGTCAAGAAGTCCGAAGAACGCTTTCCTCCGTTCTATAACGAGAGCTTTGATCGGATCATTCGTGACGACGGTGAGTTCGAGGAACTTTGGACAACAATCTTAGAGTCTCCGGTCACGGCCGAGCTTGTCGAGGAACCGGGCGAGTATTCGCCGCTGTTTGTTCCGGATGCCCCCTAGAGATTCACGAGCCGAAGAGCTTCGACTTCGAGGATTAGGGTTGCCTTTCCGGGGATGATTGAGCCTTTTTTGCCGGTAGGAGTGTCCCGATTGGGGACTCCCTTATCGCCGTACATGAGATCGCTGTTTAGGGTGACTTTGCGTTTTTCGCCGGCCTTGATTCCGTTGATGGCTTGATTGATTCCATACGGAAGTTCTGGAGATAGGGAAAGCACAACTGCCTCGTCCTTGTCGGGAGTCAGTTTCTTTCCGTCTTTGATGCTAAGAACGATCTTTGCCTCGACTCCTCTCTTTCCAGTCATGGCCTCGCCGGTTCCCTCTTTGAGCACTTCAATCACCGCAGCGGGGATGATCCGAATTACCTTGACATCGAAATCTAACGTCGCGTTTGGAGGAATCACGTCTCCCGAACCTTGAGCTCCGTAGGCTTGATCTGGAGGGATCACGAGTTTCTTCGAGTGCCCTTCACCAAGTCCAAGTACCCCCGTATCCCAACCTTTGATAACCGCGCCGACGCCAACTTGAAATCGAAACGGTGTTTTTCCAACACTGGAGTCAAAGACTGCCCCGCTCGTCAGTCGACCGGTGTATTCCATGTCCACGACGTCGAGGGTCTGGATGACTCGAATTGGTTTTTCTTCTTTCACTGGGGGTGGAGTCGTACCTTGTTGGAGAGCCAGAAAAATCGCGGCGGTGAACATTTTCGTTACGTTACCCAAAAAGATGCCCCGGCCATTGGGGGAGACAGGCACGGGGCTTGGGGAGGGATGAAAGCTACCTTTCGGCGGCTTTCGCTATTCAGTGCTTGGAGTTCACTATCGATCTCTCGACCGACACTTATTCTGACGCTAGAAAACTTGAAAGGTTCCGGGAATGGAGGGTGATTCGCAGATTTGAATGATCTTCGACATTATTGTCCATTTTCTCTACTTCTTGGACTGTCGAAACAACGAAAGATGGAGCTTCGGTAAGTGTTATCAGCCCCAGATGTTCGACCCACGACGGCCCGTCGCCCAAAATAATTGGGGCAACAAACAGCTCAATCTCATCGACAACACCCGCCTTTATGAAGGCCGCGTGGGTTCGTGCGCCGCCCTCAACTAAAAGGCCCGTGTGCCCCTCTTGATACAGCGTCTCTAGGACATTAAGAATCGACTTGAACGGGCGATCCATCGGCCAGGAAGGCGTCGGGGTAAACCTCATAGAGGGTGCATCATCGTTGAAAACAGGCAGTGACAGAGGAAGGGCGCCTCGGCTATCGATGACGACTCGAGTAGGTTGATTCTTGAGAGCGAACGCTCTAACCGTCAACTTGGCTCGATCCACAAGCGCAGTGTTGGCGCCGATGAGGACGCAACCCCTTTCGGCACGAAGCTTTTGGACGGCACTTCGGGACCCCTCGGAAGTGATCCACTTTGACTCGCCCGACGGCAATGCGATTCTGCCATCAAGCGAGACTCCCGCTTTGAGCGTTACGAACGGTCTCCGACGGGTGGTTGCAAACAGAAACTGCCGGTGAAGGTGGCGGGCCGTCGAAGCTAGCACACCGGTCAAGACCCTTACCCCAGCCTCCGACAGAACTTCCCCGCCGCCCTTGGCAATTGGATTTGGGTCAGGGACCGCGTAGACGACTTCGGCGACGCGTGCTCGGATCAGAGCTTGCGAACACGGTCCCGTACGTCCTTGGTGGTTACAGGGTTCGAGCGTCACGTAGACGGACGCTCCGTTTGCTTCTGCTCCCGCCATCTTAAGCGCGTTGATTTCGGCATGCGCTCCGCCAGCAGGGTCAGAGTGTCCTTCTCCGATCACTTCGCCATTCTTGACGATCACGCAGCCGACGTGCGGGTTTGGTGCACTGAAGCCGTTTGAGCCCTCGGCGGCAAGGCTCAACGCCTTTTGCATCCAAAACTCATGCTTGCTCATGTTTTCGTTTGATCGCCTCTTGGGTTTCGGTCACGAGGTCTTTAAGGTTCTCGTTCAGTTCCTCACGATACTCCTCGCGGGCCGCTCGGGCGAGGATGACAGCACCGATGGAAGCGGTGATGAGGCAACCTAGGGTCAGAAAGACTAGCACTCCGCCAGTCTGCAGGAAGTCTAGTTTCGACTCGATCGTCGCCTTAGCATCCGGAATTCTGCCAAGCGTCCAAGGCCAGCTTGCGGCGAGGATTAGCCCTACCACAAGGGAAAGGGTCACGACTATTTTAAGGGGAAGCCACTTACGATTGATTGCACTCCCTCCTCTAGGCTTGGGGCGCGGAGCAGGTAGCTCCCTACAACAAAGCTATTTGCGCCCGCTTCAATGACTTGGGGCAGGGTGACGGGATCAATTCCGCCATCAACTTGAATATCCATATCGGGCCGTTGCTCGCGGATCCAGCGGATTTTTGGCATGGACGAGGCAATAAACGATTGTCCTCCCCAGCCGGGGTTTACGGTCATGACCAGTGCCATGTCGAGGTCATCGATCACGGCTTCGAGCGCGGAGACGGGCGTTCCGGGGTTGATGGCGATCCCTGCCTCGACACCCTGGATCTTAAGGCTCTGGATGAGGCGGTGGGCGTGTGACGTTGCCTCGGCGTGGAACACGATGCGTTTACATCCGGCTTTGATGAAGGCATCGAAGTGTCGCTCGGGGGTGAGCGTCATGAGGTGGGCCTCCATTGGCGCTTCTGTGTGCTTTCGGAGATTTGCGGCCAACGCATCTCCGAAGGTGATCGGAGGGACGAACTGGCCGTCCATCACATCTAGGTGAACAATGTGCGCTCCGGCCCCCATCAGTTTTGGAACAGACGTCGAAAGCGACGTAAGGTCAAAACTGAGGATGGAGGGGGCAAGTTCGTAGTTCATGGCTTGGGAGCAGCTCCGGTTAGCTTCGGTTCGACATCAACCGTCTCTTGAAGCACGCCATCATAGTAAACCTTGAATGTGGCTTTGGGTCCATAGCCAATTTTGTTGACGTCGATCTTATCGCCGTTGGTGTAAAAGTCGTTGTGCACTTCGGTCGTTCCAGCTTCGTCGGTCATCTCGATATTGACTCGGACTTCCTCTCCACCGTTTTTGACGGTGTGAGAAAATTTAAAGCTTCTGGCCATCGCTCCGCCGTCACTGTCGCTCTCGCCGGGGAGTGAGCCAAGGGGGTTGTCGGAGTAGGCTGCGATCCAGATTCGCACTTTACTGAACCGACTGACATCGGTTCCTGCTTCCGGCAGTTGCTTAATGATCGCACCAGGAACGGCTTCGTTCTTTCGGATCGTGATTCGGGCGGGTTTTCCTTCTAATTCCAGGTTCATCGCACCGAGAGCAATTTTGGCTTCGTCGGCTGTCATGTTCAAAAGGCTGGGCATCTTGACCCGCCGCGACCCGGAGCTCACGACGAGATCGATTGTTCCACCCTCACGAATCATTTGGCCCGGCGCTGGGCGCGTGCTGATGATGTGGTCGGGTTCGAGCCGCTCATTGGGCTCTTTTGCAGAGACTCGGACGCTGAGTTTGAGCTTCCGGACTTGCTCCCTCGCTTCAGCAACGCTCACGCCTCTGATATTCGGAGTTTTGATCTCTCGGGGTTTTTGGGCAAGGTCAACAACGAACGCTATGACAACTCCTGCTGCACCGAGAATGGCGAGTGCGAGCAGCGCCATAAGCCATCCGGGGACGTCACGATCTTTCTTGACTCGTTTGGCTCTTTCCTCTCCGTCTTTGTCAGGCGTCGGTTCTTGTCTGACCTTTGCTGGCTTTTTTTGTGGTTTGGTTGGAGCGGCGGCTTCGACGATGGGAGCTTGGACGGGGACAGGTGCCTTTTTGGCAACCGGGGTTCGACCAAATCGGATCTGATCATTGATCTGTCTAAGTTCGACGACCAGCTCATGCGCAGATTGAATTCTTTGCTCGGGCTTCTTTGCGAGCAGACGGTTCACTAGCTGCTCGACGGCGACGGGTATTGCGGCATTGATTCCACGTAGGCTGGGTACGGGGCTACTGATGTGACGCATGGTTGTGGCGGTGGGGTTTTCGCCTTGGAACGGAACAGAGCCGATGAGTAATTCGTAGAGAATGATTCCCAGGCTGTAGAGATCGGAAAGCGGATTGGGTTTTGCGCCGGTGCAAACTTCCGGTGCGAGGTAATTTGCCATCTGAGGTAGCACGGCTGCTCCCGCAGTTCGGCTGAGCGGATAGCACTGCCAGATTCCAGCGAGTTCGAGTTTCGCGCTTCCGTCGTGTGTAGCGACAACGTTATGGGGTCCGACATCACCGTGCGCGATTCCGGATTGATGGAGAGCATCTAGTGCCTCGGCGACGGCTTGGGCAGTGGTGAGGGCGACGGGGACGGTGAAAGGGGCGAACCGTTTGATCCTTTCTCGAAGCAAGGAGCCCTTTGGCATCTCAGAAAGGACGTAGTGCTGCCCGTTTTCTTCAAAGATCTCTTGGAGGTTTTCGAGGGCCGGGTGTCCAACCGTTAGTTTCGGAATCTGATCCAGAAGGCCTTGAATAAATGCAGGTTCGTCGTTGAAGGGCTTATTGATTTCCCTGATCCCAACACTTCGACCTGTGAGCCGGTCTCTTGCGGAATACATTGTGAAGATGGGACCCTCGACGATTTTCGCTTGGATTTCATACCTCAGGCCAAGCGTTTCGCCGATCATGCTTCTTCCTCGGATTTGGGTTTCGTCGCGGCTAGCGCGATAAGGATGATCAGCAGGATTGCGTTCAGGATTTTGACCTGGGGCATGTCCCACTTAGCGGAGTAATTGGTGACGGTACGGTTGGAGTAGGCGAGCAGGTAGGCAAGATTGGTGAGAGTGAGGATCGCAATCATTAGGACGGCGATGATCGGTCGATAGCGATCAATGTTCACGCAGCACCTCTTGAACGAGTGCTTCAGGAATGTCATGTACGAGTTTGCATTCGCCGATGTTTGTGATCAGGCTCATGGAAAGTTCTCCTCGCATCGACTTTTTATCCCCTCGCATTGATTGTATTATGTTTTCAACATCTTGGGTAGTACCGGCGTTCGTGGGAAGTCCGTGGGCTCGTAGATCCTTTTCTATTCTTTGGCTGAGTCCCGAGTCGCAGATCCCGAGCTTTTCTCCGATTTTGGTCTCGATAACCATTCCTACTGAGATAGCTTCCCCGTGGGTGTATATATCATAGTTAGTGAGTTTCTCGATTGCGTGCCCTACCGTATGGCCGAAGTTAAGGATTGCTCGGTAGCCTGTTGTCTCAAACTCGTCGGCTTCAACGACTTGCTTCTTGTGCTGAATGCACTTTGAGATCATTGTTAGAGTTCTATGATCTAGGTGATTGTATAGGGGTTGTTCGCTTAGGCTAGATGCCAGTTCTGGATCCATGATGAAGCCGTATTTCAGCACTTCGGCCATGCCGCTTTGCCACTGACGATTCGGGAGGGATTCTAGCCAGGTCGTATCGACGTACACCTTGTCTGCAGGATAAAAAGCTCCGACGAGGTTTTTGCCAAACTCGGTGTCGATGCCGACCTTGCCTCCGACCGAACTGTCAACCATGGCAAGTAGAGTTGTTGGAACCTGGATAAAGGGTATTCCCCTCATGTAAGTAGCGGCGGCGAAGCCAGCTAGATCGCCGATGACGCCGCCACCGACAGCGACGAGGGCGGTTTTGCGTTTCGCTTGCCTCGTTGCGAGCTCGGCGAGGAGGCGCTCGTACTGCTTTAGGTTTTTGGAGCTTTCTCCGGCCGGAATGATAATTGGATTGTGATTTTTGAGCTTTTCTTCGAGATTCGAATCGCACACGATAATCGCCGAATCCGGAATCTGAACTGGCTCGAATTGGACCAGTGAAAACCCAGCCCGCAGACTGATCTCTAGTGTCTTCACTGGTTCAGCTCCGCAAACAGTTTTTCAGCTGCTTCTTCTAGAGTCAGGCTATCGAGTTCGATGGTGATTTCGGACTGCTCGTAGATTGTGGATCGCTCATGATAGAGCCGCATAAACTCCTTCTCCCAGTCGTCTCGCATAAGCAGGGGACGCTTTTTTCGACTAGTCTTGAGCCTCTCGATCAGCTGCTCGGGCGAGACTTTCAGATAGATGGTTACACCGATGCGCTTTAGAGCCTCAAAGTTTTCGTCTCTTACCACCGCACCACCGCCAGTTGAGATGACTTTTGCCCCGGCTTCCAGGCTACCAATGATGCTGCTCTCGTGATCTCGAAACGTCTGCTGGCCGTACTGTTCAAAAATGCGATCGACCGGTTTACCTAGTCGATTGACGATCAGCTGGTCTGTATCGAGGTATTCCCGACCGGCTAGATCTGCTAGTCGTTTGCCAACAGTACTCTTGCCCGCTCCCATCATTCCGATCAGTATCCAAGCTTTCATGTTCAGAATTGAAAAAGGGTGGTGAACGAAAAGTTCACCACCCTTTATTCTATTTGATTTCCGAATTAGGGGTTGATTCCTGTGTCGGAGTCATCAATGATCTTCGGAGTAACAAAGATCAAGAGCTCGCTTGAGGTCTTTTGCTTTTGTGTTCTCCTGAAGAACTGACCGACAATCGGTAGGTCACTGAGAACCGGTACTCGGTTAACAAGAGTGTTGGTTGAGTCAGTATTCAATCCACCTAGAACAATCGTGTCTCCGTCCTTGACAATCGCAACAGCGAAAACCGAGTTCGATGTGAAGATCGGAAATTCCTGCGTGACACCGTTTGATACTGGAATCGAACGTGTTCCGGTCGGGGTCGAAACGAATGGTGAGAGAGCCATAGAAATGGTTCCGTCGCCGTTGATTCGAGGAGTTACCGAGAGCGACGTTCCAATCGTCAACTGCTGCGGAGTCGTGGTTGTGAAGACACCACCGTTAGCGGTTGTTTGAGAGTTCGACACCAAAATGAAGTCGAATGTGAACGCCGAAACGGTAGCAGGAGTGTTGTTGATCGTTCGAATAATCGGAGCCGTCACAACGCGTCCGTAGCCGTTCGATAATCGAGTTCGAAGTCGGAATACTGCGTCCCCAGAAGCGTAAGTGAAGAATACTGGGTCTGTAGCTCGCTGGAATTCTGAGGCGTTCATTCCAGCGATGAGAGCACCGCGAGAATATTGAATGCTGTATCCCAGAGACTGATCGATATTTTCTGTCGTCGTGATGAACTCAACTTTGATGCTGACCTGCTTAGGCGCGACATCGAACTGAGCGATAATGTTCGCGAGTTGGTTGATGTCCTCTTCGCTCGAACCACGTACGATCAGGCTGTTGTCGGTCGGGTCGTAGGTTATGAAGTCAATGGTGCTAGGAACAAGCCCTTGACCGCCCTGAAGCTGCGTACCGCCGCCTTGTTGACCGCCCAGTCCGCCGCCGAGACCACCGCCTCCACCTTGACCACCGCCGACGCCACCGCCGACGCCACCGCCACCACCGGCAAATCCGCCGCCACCTCCACCACCGCCACCGCGCTGGTAAGCAGCTTCACCTGGCAAAGAGATTGATGAACCGGAGCCGTTGAGGTCAGAACTTGCTGGCTCACTCACACCTGGCTGGGGAGTTGACTGGGGTCTAAACTGGTTTATTTTCTGGGCCGAATCAAAGAAGCTCGTTGCCGCAGCGCCTACTTGAGAACCTGGTGCGACTACTCTTCGAGCCATCTCGACAGCTCTGCCCATGTCTCTGTGTTTGGTAAGAGGGTCCAGTATTCGCCCCATAACGACTTGCGTATAGATGTCGTCGGCTCCCTGGTGGAGAAGTTTTATCTTCTTAAAAATGCTTGCTGATGCTCGATTTTCGATCGGGGCTACCGCTACTGAAGGCTTGTCCGCACTGATTCTGTAGACACCATTGGCATCCTTCGTCACGTATGCACCTGCCGCATCGCAAATGTAGCGAATCACGTCATCTGCGGTTTGATCCTTCAACGTTGTTGTAACTCGGCTAAAGCTCTTGGTGCCAGTGAAATAGAACTGAACGCCCGTCTTCTCGGTAATCATCCGAGTTGCTGTAACCAGGTCTGCATCCTTGAGGGACACATTCATACGAACTTCCGAGTTCTGCGCTGTTGCCAGCGCAGAACCCAGGATGAGCGAAGCAGTGAATGCTACGCGAATTGACTTGAACTTTACTTGCATTTGAACTCCCACAATAAACTAGTTTGATCGGGCCTTAGAAGCCACCCATCATGCCGCCGCCCATACCGCCGCCGCCCATGCCGCCCATGCCGCCGCCCATGCCGCCCATCATGCCGCCACCCATGCCGCCGCCCATGCCGCCCATCATGCCGCCACCCATGCCGCCGCCCATGC